>DAINRW010000061.1:0-7660 GCA_036741615.1 Nitrososphaera sp. | reverse complement strand
CCTTAGAAGCGAAATATTTTGTATCTGTATCTTCATCCTTCGGTATAAATACATGGGCTTCTTCAATTGCCACAAGGATCGGGGCTGGAAACCGCGGCTGTGACTTAGCAGTTCCCTTTTTTTGCCGAGTTGCCTTTTTTCTATCGTCCAGCAGCTCTTCAAGGTAAAATGACACAGCAATGTTAGCCTGCCGTTCAGTAAGTTCTACCAGATTGATAACGTTTATCTTGTGGTTCTTGAGAAGCGCCAACGGATCTGTCATGCTAGGATCCAAGATAGTGTGAAACTTGCGCCTAGCATCATCAATCTTGTCAACGACTTTAGCTGCAGCTTCACGATAAGTCTTGTCGGCACCAACTTCGGATGCAGCGTTCATGAGCGCATCCCAAAAATCCTCACCCTTACGCTGCTTGACCTCTTCGGTGAACGCGATTCTAAGTACATGCATCTGGTTTGAAGCATTTTCCTGAATCTCAATAACCTCTGCAAGCTTGTCTGCTGACAAAAGCCGCGGGTTTATCCTTCCGTCCAGCAGGTTGATGTTATTAGATCCCATATCGAGCGTAGAATAGTCATCATGGTAGTCAAAAATAACCATCGTACCCCTTATTCTAGCAATTTCTTTAGCCAACAGCGAGACTAGATTGCTCTTGCCCATACCAGTCATGGCAAGTACTGCAAGGTGGCGGGAAACAACTTTGTCAACGTCCACTCTAGCATCAACTGCAGTATTGCGTAGAAGCTTACCCATCATTATCCATTGCTGTCCAGAGGGTGCAAAAATGGCAGCAAGGTCGTTAACCGACGCTTCGTACACTTCAGTACCAGGCTCGGGGGGCAACGCAGGCAATATTGGCTTGCACTTTTTTAATTCATCAACATAACCAAGAATGCGCACATGCCCTTTGTAACTTTTATCTCTATGATTTTCAGCTGCAACCTGTTTGCTCTCAAATGCCTCTTCGTAGTTGCGAATACTGCTGCCTAGCGCATCGCTGCTAATGGACGACCTTTCAACTAGCCCAAGCACCTTATCTCCACCATAGTCTAGAATGACATATTCTCCGATGCTGACAGGTCTTCTCGATTCAAATGTCACCTCATCTGGCTTGGTGACACCTATCAGAATACCTAACTCTTCACTCATTTAGTGCATCCCTTGCCCCTTGCTCATTTTGCAAGCCGTAGATGCTTGCGAGTCTGTCTATATCTTCGTTGGTTATCTTGCATGTTTTATGTGCCAGTTTCAAACAGTATGGATAACCAGCTATACTATGGTATCGCAGTTTATTCAAGATAGATTTTACTTCTTGCTCACTTGCATTGTTCATGATTTCAATTCGGATAATAGGGGTATGGTCGCGCAGTCTTGCATAGATTTCAAACAAGGGTGCATGGCAGAATCGTGTTTCTACAGGAACACTAAAGCCAGAGTTCTTGCATATGTGGCCATAATAGTAAATGTCTCCAGCCTTTGACCCCATTTGGCCAAATTGCAATCTGCTTTCAGAGGTCTTTGATATAAATATGCAAGCGCCACACTTCTTTACTATTTCAGTGGCTGCTTCAGGCCTGCTTTTCATCAAACGTGAGACGAGCGATCCATCGATACAGATGCTGTCAGCCTTTCCAGTTGAATTTTGAGCGAGTGATGCTTCCATTGTCATCGCTCTTGATTCTAACAGTTCGCTTCTTGCAGTGCTAACTATATCCTCTTCCCACTCCATAGATAAGATTCTATTAGTGCTAGTGACTGCTACTGCATCTACGACATAAAGTTGAAGACCTTGAAAAGGACGCCGGTTCCAGCTGCTATCAATGCCTACAGATTCGCATATTTCTGGGACAGGTTCGTATGAAATCCAGCGAGATGATGCTTCTGCTAGAATTTTGTGAAAATTTGAATCTTTTATCTTGGATATCTTGACATCTTTATCTCTTAGAGCACCAAGAAAAACTTCCTTGAGCAATTAATCCTATCGTGACGGAAAGTACCTTAAAAAATTGATCATACTTTCATTCTATCGGCAATTGTATGAGCATCCCAAAGCGACCTTGCCCTCTCGCTTGTTTGCACTATGCCGGCTCTTATTATCTTACTTGCAATGTTGGCTGCCATGGGCAGTGCACCTGTAGCTCCGGGTGAGTTATAATTGAGCACATGGAGAGAAGAATCACGCTCGAGTATGAGTGTGTCGGGTATGAATCTCCCGTTCTTATCAACGACTGATGATCTTATGCCAGCTGTCCCGCGCTGCGTAAAAGCAGATGGCCGGAGAGGCGGAAGAAATTCCCGCACTCTGTTTATCATCATCGTCTTTGATAAAGAGCTCTTCAATTCTGTGCTTACAAGCGACAGAAACTGTCTGTCAAAAAAAATCTTCCTTGCGCCTGTCTGAGACGACTCCATTATTTTTGGCAACATATTGGCCAAGTTCGTACGCCAATTGTAGGCATAAGGACCAAAGACAGGCACAGCGTTTGGTCCTACTTCACATGTGTTGTCTGCTCGCACTATCCAGTGTGGATCTAGAAAGGGATATTCGGGATGCTTAGGAACTGAATAGATCGACAACTTTGTCAGGTTATGATACTCTGGTGGCGCCTGCCAGTATTCTCCTCTAAAATGAATGTCGGTATAACCCTTCGCAACACCCATCATTTGGGCAATGTCCATCGAGTTACCGCCTGCCACATTGACAAGATACTCTGCTCTGATCTCTTTGCGCTGATCCGTAATCATCGAATATAGTCCTTGGCCGTATGAGGATATTCTGTGGACTTTGTGTCCCAAGAGCAGATTGCTGCCGAACGATTGAATATCTTCTAAAAGTCCAATTGTAAATGCACCATAGTTAACTGATGCATCTTTGGAGCAATAGATTGCAGAGACACACCGCACATTTGGTTCCGTTTTTGTGACTTCATTTTTGTCAAGCAATTGCAGTTCGTTTTTTGTAAGGCCATTTGCTATTCCCCACTCCAAATACTTGTATAGCCGATCAAGTCCCTTATCATCTAGTGCGACTTCAAGGACGCCATCATGCTTAAATGGCATTCTCTTGAAACTAGAATACTTTTGCCACATTTCGTAGCCAAGAGCAGCCGCCTTGGCAAAAGTCTTCTTTTTTACAGGATCATAGAGAAATGGTGCATGCACCTTTCCAGTATTCCTACTGCTGCTATGCTGTGCAATGTTCTTTTCTTGCTCTAACAGTACTACTGACTCAGGATTTTTGGCGTGAGCCGATAGAAAGTATGCGATTGACACTCCAAGCACGCCGCCGCCGATTATCGCAACCTTGAAGTCCACATGAAGCATAAATCCACGTGTTAGATAAAACGTTTAATATCGATCTATTAACAGACACTTTGTATCTTGGTTCAACAGCAGGAATTTGTATCGGATCGAAGGAAAGGATTTGACAGCTTGCCGGAATTGCCCAAAGATAGCAGACCAATGCTGTTGCTGTCGGCCGTTTACTCTGGCGAAGAGAAGAAGGTATATCTAAAGTTTTATGATCCTCAAGACAAAATTATTTACCAATGGCGTGATAGGACTGACCACAAACCATATTGCTATACAAAAATGAAATTTGCAGAGCAAGCCAAACAGATTGCACAAAAAGAGACCAAATTCGTACTCCAATCAGTCAAGAAACAAGACATCATTCATGACGAGGAAATCGAGGTTCTCAAAGTGATTGCGCCTGATCCACTCTCAATAGGCGGCACTGACTATAGCTTTCGTGAAAAAGTACAGTCATGGGAAGCGGATATCAAATATCACGAGAACTACCTATACGATTGCGCACTAATACCTGGTTCATATTATGTTAGGAATGACGAGAAGATAACGCCATTTGAGTATCCCATTTCTGAGAAGGTGGAATTTGCTATGAAGAGTCTACTGTGGGATAAGATAAAGGAAGGAGGAGAGGCAGGCAATGAATATAGGCAATACATTACGAGGTGGGCAAAACTGCTCAATCAGCCAATACCAGAGCTGAAGAGAATAGCTGTTGACATCGAGGTTGAGACAGAAGAGGGAAGAATGCCAAATCCACGAGACCATGATAGGCGGATAACAGCGGTAGGATTTGTTGGAAGTGACGGTTTGAAGAAAGTGCTTGTACTTACAGATAATATATCAAGCGATGGCACACAGCTAATTCCTGAAGCAGAATCCTGCACAACTGAAAAAGAGCTGATAGAAAAAGCATTTGCAATAATCAAGGAATATCCGATTGTACTTACATTCAATGGTGACGACTTTGATCTACCTTATCTCTATGCACGTTCGCTTGATCCCCGCATTGATCCTAACGGCATCGCAATCCCAAAGGATAAGGTGCCAATAATGGTCAAAAGAGAGTCATTTATCAAGCACGGAATGCAAGCAGAGCCGGTCGGCATTAGACACGGTATCCACATAGACCTCTATAGGACATTTGACAACAGGTCAATCCAGATCTATGCTTTTAGCCGCGCCTACACCGACCATACCCTGAATGCCATCAGCGAAGCACTATTGGGCGACTCAAAAATAGAGTTTGAAGGAGACATAAGCGATTTGCCGATTCAGAAATTAGCAGAATATTGTCTAAAAGATGCCGATCTCACATACAGACTAACCAGCTTTAATGATAATCTTCTAATGAAACTACTAGTCGCCATTGCAAGGATTGGCAGGCTTTCTGTCGACGATATTGCCCGCTTTGGTGTTAATCAATGGATCCGAGGCATCTTGTACTACGAACATCGTCAGCGAAATGAGCTAATACCCAGTAGAAGTGAGCTTGAAAGTAAAGGTACTTCATCGACTACAGCCATCATTAAAGAAAAAAAATATCGTGGTGGCGAAGTCGTCGAGCCCGTACCTGGCATACACTTCAACGTCATTGTCCTAGACTTTGCGAGCCTCTATCCCAGCATTATCAAAGTGCATAATTTATCGTACGAAACCATTAATTGCTCTCACCAAGACTGCAGGAAAAATGAGATAGAAGGTACAACCCACTGGGTATGTGAGCATAAAAAAGGTTTGACCTCGCTTCTCATAGGATCTCTTCGTGATCTGAGGGTCAATTACTACAAACACCTAGCAAAGGACAAGACGCTTCCTCCTGAGGAGCGCAAGCTGTATAACGTTGTAAGCCAAGCTATCAAGGTCATTCTCAATGCTAGTTATGGCGTCATGGGGGCAGCAATATTCCCTCTCTACTGTCTACCAGTAGCAGACGCCACTGCAGCTCTTGGCAGGACAACAATCAATAGAACTATCAACAAATGCAGAGAAATCGGGATTCGGGTTGTTTATGGTGACACGGACAGTATTTTCCTCAGCAATCCTGATCAAAAGCATATAGAGCAGCTAGTGCAGTGGGCCAGAGAGACACTGGGCGTAGACCTTGAAATAGATAAACAATACCGCTATGTTGTATTCAGCGACCTCAAAAAGAACTACCTCGGAGTTCTATCCGATGGAACAGTTGATGTAAAAGGACTTACGGGCAAAAAGTCACATACTCCACCATTTATCAGGAAGGCATTCTACGATATTTTGGAAATACTTGGCAAGATCAACTCTGAGAAAGATTTTGAATCTGCCAAAGAAAAAATTAAGAATGTCATTCAAGAAAATGCAAAAAACTTGGAAACACACAACATTCCACTTGAAGAACTGAGCTTTAATGTAACCATCAACAAATCATTAAGTACGTATGGCAAAAAGACCGGCTCCAAAACGGTAGACGGCAACAGCAATGACATCTATAAAGGCCTGCCACAACATATCAAGGCTGCCAAGATGCTTGTCGACGCAAATAGACGCGAGGTTCGAGCTGGTGATATCATTTCTTATGTGAAAATAAAGGCAGGCGACGGTGTGAGGCCAGTCGAGCTTTCCAATCCGGAAGAAATTGACACTGAGAAATATCTTGAAGCAATGGAGTCTACATTTGAACAAGTGTTGTCTGCCTTGAACGTGGACTTTAAGTCGATACTGGGCAAGCCGCGACAACAGAGTCTTGATGAGCTGTTTTGGAGCAAGCCAGCATCATAATTTATTATCAGCAGGTTTTGAAAATTGTGTGGGAATTGGACATACTTTCGCTCTTTATAGTGCCGGAAAGAACGAAGGCAGGCTATAGCTTTGCAGACAGTCCAGTTAGAATTTCATTCAAGGAATCAAGCGTAGCTATTTATGGTGTACCTCTTGACATTACCACCAGTTTCGGCAAGGGGACATCAAGAGGACCGGAAGCGATAAGGCGGACTTCTGCTCGGCAGATCGAAACATTCATGCTTGATGAAAAGACCAACATTCATGACCTTGTCCGAATATTTGATCTTGGCGACCTAAAGCTGCCCAAGACAAAGAACATTAACAATATGCTTGACCATCTTGAATTAACAATTCCCAAAGTTGTTGATTCACTCCGCAATGACAACAAGATCCCAGTGATGCTTGGCGGCGAGCATACGCTATCATATTATCAGTTAAAGGCACTTGCCCAAGAGGATCCCTTAGTGATACATTTTGATGCTCACAGGGACATGAAGTCCAGCTATGAAAGCTTGAAGATCTGCCACACTACCGCCTTCTATCATTTGCTGAATTATATTCCAGGTGAAAACTTGATCCAGATCGGTATCCGACAGACAGACAAGGAAGAAAACGAAACAGCTAGCAAAAACGGGGTCACAACCTTTGATGCATGGGATGTGCACGATGATATTGACACAGTCGTAAGGTATTTGCAAAAAACGACTGCTGGTAAAAAGATCTACATTTCATTTGACATTGATGTTTACGATCTACCGTACGTTCCCTGCACGGGCACGCCAGAACCATTTGGCCTCGACCCATTTCAGGTATTGAAATTGATCAAGGCGATAGATCTTTCAGCCTGCCTGGTTGGAATGGATATGGTTGAAGTGTCACTTAAAAATGATGACTATCGTGAAGGCACACTGGCTACTCAGACATTGTATAGAATATTATCGCGAAAATATGCTAGACAGAAATCTGGGGTCTAGATGATAAGCGAAGGGGAAGATTCAGCGGAAGATAGGGCTTATTCCTTGTTTGTGTCTTGACCTCATCTATCAGATCATGTAGCGTAATCTCGCGCTGTTTGCCTTCATTTCTGTCGCGTACAATCAGCTTGTCAGAGTTGACCTCTTTGTCGCCAATGACTATAGTATATCGTATCCATTCGGTTTCAGATTCACGAATCTTTTTGCCTACTGTTTCATCTCGATCATCAATATCGGCCCTTATCTGGTTTTCAGTCAACGCTGCAAGTACCTTTTCGCAGTAAACAATATGCTCTTGGTTGACAGGTATTATGCGGACCTGTGTATGTGACAGCCAGAGTGGTATCGAGGGGATGCCACCTTCTTTGGATATCTTGGCAGATTTTTCCAATAGTGCATAAATTACCCGCTCAACTGCTCCTGAAGGTGAGTTGTGCAGAATTATCGGGTTCTTCTTGGTACCATCTTCTTCAACAAATTCCACGTTATATCGTGCGCCGTTCTCAACATCTATTTGGTCGGTGGAAAGAGCTGATGCTTTTCTAAGACCATCGATAAAATTGAACTCCCACTTGAGTGTGAAGTAAAAGAAGCGTTCCTTCCATGTTTCAACTAGCAC
>DAINRW010000060.1:0-7719 GCA_036741615.1 Nitrososphaera sp. | reverse complement strand
CATATTGCGTTCGAAGCATCCATCCTTTTACAGTACACTGATATAAACCTTTACAACCTTACTACTCGTCGTAAGGAGATCGAATATCCGTCCATAACCCGATGCGTCTTCGTCTGCGATTACCATAAGGAGGTAAATAAAGGCTTTGAAAGATTCGCCTATATTAATATATAATTCATCAGGTACGTCACAATAATGTCCGGAAACCAAAAATATTGACGTTTGATCTTGAGAATCTCGTCAATCTGTCGTTTATAGCCTGATTGATTTGTATTTTAGACTATCTTAGTGTTATCAAAGACATGGTGTAGATATTCAATACAGTATAGACGGAATTCTATGACCTGTTTCTATTGAGATTGGTTTAGACTATACAAGGTCTATATAGCATATCTGTCCATTTCTCCCTTATGCATCAAGAAAGCGCAGGCCATTCGAATACCAAAAAACCCAACAGGCTTTCACGAGAAACAAGTCCTTATCTGCTACAACATGCTTACAATCCTGTTGACTGGTATCCATGGGGAGAGGAAGCTCTACTACGGGCAAAAAACGAGGATAAACCGATCTTCCTCAGTGTTGGCTATAGCGCGTGTCACTGGTGCCACGTCATGGCGCATGAGTCGTTTGAAGACAACGAAGTTGCCAGAATAATGAATGACAATTTTATCAACATCAAGGTAGACAGGGAGGAGCGTCCAGACCTCGATGATATATACCAGCGCGCCTGCCAGCTTGCCACTGGAACCGGAGGTTGGCCTCTGTCTGTTTTTTTGACACCTGATCAAAAACCATTCTATGTTGGGACGTACTTCCCAAAAGATGGCAGTAGTCACTATAACATGCCAGGTTTTAAAAATATACTACTTCAGCTCACTGATGCTTACAAAAACAAAAAGAGCGAGATTCAGACGGCTAGTAGCGAGTTTACACAGGCCCTATCTCAGACGGCCATGGACCTAGTCGTGCAAGCAGACATAGTAGAAAAAACGAGCTTAGAGCGCTCGATACTTGATGAGGCCGCTGTCGGATTGCTTCAAATGGGTGACAAGATTTATGGGGGCTTCGGACATGCACCAAAGTTCCCAAATGCGTCTAACTTGATGTTCCTGTTAAGATACTACGATATTTCAAGTATCAGCCGCTTCCGGGAATTTGTTATGTTCACTTCAGACAAAATGGCGGAAGGAGGGATTCATGATCATCTTGGTGGGGGCTTTGCACGTTATGCGACCGACCAGAAATGGCTCATACCACACTTCGAGAAAATGCTATACGACAACGCTTTGCTTTCACAATTGTATGGTGAGCTCTATCAGATCACCAAGGCAGAGCCTTACGTACAAACAATGTGCAAAACGCTTGATTATGTAATAAGAGAAATGACCCATCCCGACGGGGGATTTTACTCTGCACAGGATGCCGACTCTGAGGGAGAAGAAGGTAAATTTTATCTTTGGCAAAAGAATGAGATTGAATCTATAATTGGTGACCAAACTGTGTCCGATATCTTTTGTGAACGCTTTGGCATAACACAAGGAGGCAATTTTGAAGGCAAGAATATCCTCAATGTTAGAGTCCCAATATCACATCTTGCCAAGAATTATAACAAAACTCCAGAAAAAATAGCAGAGATACTAAACTATGCTTCCGCCAAACTCTTCACAGTGAGGGAAAAGAGGGTCAAACCAGGAAGAGATGAAAAGATTCTGACATCTTGGAATGGCCTCATGATATCAGGATTTGCGAAAGGATATGCTGTCAGCGGAGACAAAAGATATCTCGATGCCGCAAAGAATGCAATCGACTTCATCGAAAGCAAACTCGCCTCGAATGACGGACGCCTGCGACGTACCTTTAAAGATGGGCAGTCAAAACTGAATGGATATGTCGAAGACTATGCCTTTTATGTCAATGGCCTACTCGACCTATTTGCTGCTAGCTCGAGAGAACAATACCTTAGCAAATCAGTAAAGTACACTGATTTCATGTTAGAGCACTTCTGGGACGAAAAGGAAGGCAACCTATTCTTCACATCCGATGATCATGAGCAACTGATTTCAAGGACAAAGAACTTCTATGATCTTGCGATGCCGAGCGGCAATTCTATCGCTGCATCTAACCTGTTGAGGCTCTACCATTATAGCCAGAAAAATGTATACCTTGACAACGCGGTCAGAATAATGAAAGCTGGCTCGCGATCAGCAGCTGAAAATCCTTTTGGTTTCGGCCAGATGCTCAACTCAATTTATCTTTATGTTAAGAGGCCAGTTGAAGTGACGGTAATCTTTACAGACAGTAGGGACGGTACTATCGATAATTCCAGTCTTGCGGTATGGCTTAACAAGCAATATCTTCCAAATGGCATACGTGGGACGGTGCATATAAACGAGCTTGAAAAGCTCCAAAATTACCCCTTTTTTAAGGGCCGTCAACCACAAGACGCACGTGAAACAGCCTACGTCTGCAAGAACTTTAGCTGCTCCCTTCCAATCCATGCTGTCGAGGTGCTAGAGAGGGAGCTTACGGCCTCTTAATGTCTATGATCAGTTTGTCACCTACACGTGGACTGCCTAATCTCTCGTAGCGTTTCTTTGGCATAGTTATTTGGATTACTGTCTGGGAATAGGTCTTGACTAATGTCTGGGGCTGGGCTCTTAGAATAGCCTCAAGGATTGGCTTGATTTGCTGTTTTATATCCTTGTCGGTGACAGCCCTATCCACTGCTTCAAGCATCATTTGTTGTTGAGATACTGGCTCTAAATCTACGTCTTCACTTAATGCTAGACTCACATTCGCTCCTGTTTCTGTCAATTGATTTATTCGATATTTCACGTGCTCATCTTGCATGGATATTACCTAGATCTGATAGATAATAAAACACGTTTTTTTATTCTTCGATACTTCGTTCCTGTTAAGGCAACGGGCTTCAATCGAATCAAATCTTGTTATTGCTTGATTCTAATACGAAATATCGCAGCTACTATGACAACTACAAAGTACCGATTAGACTGAGCATATTTTGGTAACTAGGCAACATCTTAACTTCATTTTCGATAAGCGATTGCAATGAAAGCCAGATCATCAATTACCATGATGCTAGGGTACAATGAAGAGCATTTGGCAGGGATGATTGAAAGCCCTAGGCACTATGCTTTCACATAAAAAGTAAACATGCATTTTGCTTCTGGCAAACGAGCCGCAATATACATCACGATATGGAGAAAACTGAACGCAAGATTGAGATTGTTGTATCAAATTTAAGATCTGAATGCGACGTTATGATCTCTTAAACCGAGGTCAAATAGTCCTATATGCGAGATAATCTCGCCTCAATCCCTGAAGAATTCTTCCTCTTCAAGATCCTTTTCCTTCTTTGTCAGGTAAATTAAGAGACCGGCTATAGCGGCAAAGCCAATAACGTTGATAAGTAGAATTGACAAATCAACTCGGTGCCAAAGGATATAAAGTCGGACTATCGCATACGTGATTGCGGCAGCAAGAGCGACTATGCAGCAGGCTATGCCGTACCTAATTGTCCGTCTGTTCACAGTCATGTTTGAGCCAGGTATCGTATAACTTTTAACCAAAGAACAACTATACAATTCATAAGAGATGCAGCTGGTAAGAAAATATGAGATACAATCAAAGGATAAAATAATACAGTTTCTCAATAGCCAGCCGGTCGGAAGAATAGCTTCCCTCGATTCCAATGGTTATCCACAGATCATTCCGATGAACTTCGTTTATCATGACGGAGCCATATACATGCATTCCCACCCTTTTGGCGAGAAGCTTGACAATATTAGACGTAATCCTAACGTTGGATTTGAAGTTGACCAGCATATATGCTTCCTGCCTTCATATTATTTTCATCCTACGGATGCTTCCCAGGCCGATACACTGTACATAAGTGTGGTTATGAAGGGCAAAGCAGAGATTGTGCACGATAATGCAGAAAAGGCAATCGCACTCAACGCACTCATGGAAAAATACCAATGGGAGGGTAGGTATGAAACTCTCGATTCTAATATGCCCTCAGTACATGAAGTTGCCATTATCAAGGTTATCCCCAAAGACACCCATGGAAAATACAAAATAGGGCAACAATGGCCAAGGCCGTATCGACTCAAGATGGCAAGAAACATCATAGAGCGAGAAGGATTAGAGAATGCAAGGGCTATCATTCGAACAATGGGTATTGATACCACGGCAGACGACGCGAGTCTTTATGTCAAGGAAGAGCCGGTGATGTAGTAATATAAAAGAAACATACTTCACACCGCCATCTGTTAATTGTTACGCGAGCCTGACTGAACCTGTCGCAGAAAGCAGAGTGAACAAAGCCAAATATCCTGATATAAACCAAACAAAGATTTTCCTATAGATTTTCCAAGGTTGTATTTTATTCACCGGAAGGGTTTGACATCTGAAACGTGGCTAGTCATCTTTAGGCCTGTTTTGATGATTCGTAACTATATTGTTTCCGGGGTATATCAAACCTCAAAATTACGAGAAACTATTGGAGTTTCTGAACCTAGTGTCATATTGAGCAGTATCAAGCGATCCTTGAGCTTTGGAAATACTTCCCAAGTTCACATCATCCTCAGGTGTTGTTTAGAAGTCGACTAGATGATTTGAGGTGACATAATCAATTAAGTTTGATCGGCTCTTCCAAATATGGTGGGTACATAGATATACTTTAAATTTCACTAAAATACGTGGCATTAGGTTTTGACGTGTAAAATACTATACTTCTGCCTCTTGATTCATTAAATGTATCTTTTCAAGATGGGTTAATAGATCACAGAGAACCTCTATTTTCCTCTTGGGGTAGTTTGCAAAGCGTAGTACGTTCTCTATGAAGTCAGGTATTTGCATCATTTCTTCTCCAGGAACCTCAATACCTTGACGGGTAAGCAGGTATGATTTGACAACTGGGCCTGTCTGCACACCATTTAAGAAATAGCTCTTGCCATCTGGGATACTATAAGACGCCTTAACATAATACTCCTTCAGGACATCCGTTGCAATGGTAATCTCTAACTCAAGTTTATTTAGCGACTCTACAAGCAGGCTGATCTTTTCTGTTATTTCTTCAAGCATGACGCATCGGCATACTCTTCATGACTTGACCTGAATTAATAGCTTGCATCCCATATACAAGCACACAAACAATCTTGTATTGGTTATAGAGATGGTGCCAACTTGTATTCGACGGCTTAATATTTGCCTAATTTTTGGCTGCAAGCGCAGCAAGTTCCCATAGCAATGGTAGAATAGCGATTTAGTAAAATCAGTGAAAGAAATAATCAATGTACATAAACGTCCAGTCGTACATTGACTTTTTCTGACCTCCATCCTTTGAGAGAGTTAGGGCTCAAAAAATCTCTGCCTTAATTGATAGTATTATTCTACTTTTATTTCTTGTTTCTCAGAATCTTTGGCTTCCTGCTCGTATAGCTTTTTCAACTCACTCTGCAGAAACTCTTTGTATCTATCACGCTCTTCCTGAGTCATCGAATCAAGGTTTGAACTAAGGGCTGTGCCTATCGCTGTAATTCTGTCTATAAGATCCATCGCCATGAACCTACCGACGTTGCCGACTCGCAGCATCACGTCAATTTGCTTCTGGATCATGTTTCCAAAGCTTTGTAGGTCAGAGGTGATTTCTAGTCCTTTCTTCGTAATTGCATATCTGCCTTCTTTATCTTCTACGACCAAGCCTTCGTCGAGAAGCCTACCAAGCAATGGATAAATCAAACCCGGAGAGGGCTTCCATTTGCCATCACTCTGAAGAGTAGCCTTATCAATTATCTCCTTACCCGTCATGGGCTGATCTCTTACAAGGGACAATATGTACTGTCTAGAGAAACCGCGGGGAATAGCGCTTCCTACTCTCGCTAGCCATTCGGATATCATATCACTAGTAATATCGCTAGTGACATATATCAACTTTATGGTTACCACCCAGGTTAAAGGCAGCACCGCGAACCGTTTTATTAAACATCATTCTACTATAATTAATTGGCGACGGAGCAACTATTCGTCAGTATCATCGTAATTTTGGTCTCTGCCAGGATCCTGGGCGAAATTTTTCAGCGCATAGGACAGCCTCCTCTTGTAGGCGAGTTATTAGCCGGACTTGTAATAGGTCCGTCGATTCTTGGACTTGTAGGTCCTAGCGCTGACCTTCACGTGATCTCAAATCTTGCTGTATTCTTTTTGATGTTCCTTGCAGGTCTCGAGATGGATCCACGAGAGATTAGGCGTGCAGGAGGGTCTGCAATAGTAATATCGATCATTGCTTTCTTCATTCCGCTCTTGGCGGGCACTGGCACATCGCTTCTTTTTGGGCTCACGACCGTTCAGTCCTTGTTTATGGGCTTACTATTGTCAATAACCGCTGTTCCGGTTAGCGCCATAGTCCTAATGCAGTTTGGAATTTTAAACAGTAGGCTTGGAAACACCGTGATTACTGCGGCCGTTGTCAACGATATTATGTCATTAATTATGCTTTCCATAATTCTTCAAATAGCAGCCGATGGTGGGACGGCCCAACTTAATGTTGGCGATGTTATAGTATCTGGAATCAATATGGCTGTATTTTTGGGGGGCATATTTTTGCTCGACATCATACTACGAAAGATTGCGGGTGGGCTACGAAGAAAGGTTGAACCATTTTTTAAGAAGTTGCAGACAAAAGAGGCAGCTTTTGGAGTGCTGCTGATAACTGCAATAGCCATATCACTGATAGCACAAGATATCGGACTTCATTTCGTGATTGGTACGTTCTTCTCTGGGCTAGTGATCTATAGAGGGAGAATAGGCAGAGAGAACTTTAACAAAGTATACGGAACGATCTCAGCAATCACATTTGGTTTTTTTGCGCCAATATTTTTTGCACTTATAGGTATCGAGTTCAATGTTCAGTCACTTGTAAGTGCAATACCTCTGTTTTTAGCCCTCCTGGGTGTGGCAATAGTCACTAAAGTAGCAGCTGGGTATATCGGTGCAAAGATTGTAGGATTTAGCCGCGAGGTAAGTCTCGCGATAGGCTTTTTGATGAATGGCAGAGGAATGGTTGAGCTTGTGATTGCCTCTATTGGCTTTGGCCTAGGGATTATAGACATGACTTTGTTCTCAATCGCAGTTGCAATAGGACTTGTTACCACCATATTGGCACCGCTTACGTCACGCCCCATGGTCAGCAGTGCTAAGTCGAAAGGTAGTGATGCTGTCTTGATCAAGGATCCATCGAGCAAGGACTGGCAATCAGAAATGGCCTAAGGACCATTTCCTGTCTTTTGCCAAACATAAGTGGCTTCCTTGTCTAGTTGATGAAATTACGATCTCTTTCAGACAGAGGTGCTATTCTTTATTCCGTTATCTGCTAAGGATTGTAGCTTGCTCCTGGGTTAATCATGCACAGATACAACTATGAAAGCAAAGAAGGTCATAATAAGGCACATGATAAGCAAATTGAAATAACCGCAAACTAACGTGGTGTCTTGTCATATAGCACCTGTAGGTAATTTTATAAAACCACTGGAGATATCATTTGTTATTGCGCAACAGTAAACGCCGGCATCTAAGAAATCAGAGAAGAGTCGGCGAGACTATAACTATCGCAAGTGGTATCGGGCTAGCTGTGCTTGGCTCATTTCTTGGCGTCCAGTTTGTCTCTTACGGTGGATTGTGTATAGCTGGTCTTGGAAT
>DAINRW010000059.1:0-7753 GCA_036741615.1 Nitrososphaera sp. | reverse complement strand
TCAAAGAAAATCCAAATGCAAATTTGCCTCAAATGCTGTTTTTGAAAGGTGAATAGTCCTGAATACTACTGCTGTATGCAACCAACAAGTACAAGTGATTGAAACACTAAAGACATGGTACAAGCCACACGATTATGATAATCCAAAAACACCTAGCTTAATTAAATAATTTTCACCATAAAGAAAATTGAAAAGTGCCGATGAATTCAATTCTATTTAATTGAAAAGATTAGATTATATCTTTCACATTAGTAAACTAGGCATAGATAGATAGGCAGTGAGCGTATGTCCAACCCATTACATCCACGAGATCTAGGAGTTACTGTGAGAAATACACGACCAGAAGATATTCCTAAAATTATAGGTTTGCAAAAGGAATCATTCCCGTATCTTGCTCGTTATGGAAATATCTGGCATGCAGAAGAGCTTGAAAGCCACCTTCGTATTTTTCCAGAAGGGCAATTTGTTGCTGTCGAACCAGATGGCGTGGTAGTTGGTTCTGCAAGTACTCTCATAGTCCAACTTGATCCTCCATATACAGAACATACATGGAAAGAGATAACTGCAGACGGTATGTTCACAAATCATAATTCTAGTGGAGATAGTCTGTATGGGGCAGATATATCTACACATCCAAAACATAGACATGAAGGGATAGGGGGCATGCTTTATGAAGCTAGAAAAGAATTAGTTATTGGGCTGAATCTAAGAAGAATGATAGCAGGAGGAAGACTATTCAATTATAGCGAATATGCAGATAGAATGTCTCCATCCGAATATGCGAACAAAGTAATAAAAAGAGAATTAAAAGATCCTGTTTTGTCATTTGAGCTAGATAATGGATTTAAGTTTATCAAAATACTTCCAAATTACTTGGACGATGTTCGTTCGATGAATTACGCTAGTTTTATAGAATGGATAAATCCCAGTTATCAACCAAATCGCTAAACCATTGATTGTCAGATCTTATAGTTTTCAAGACTATAAGCGAATATGAGTCTTCTTGGTCTAATATAACAAGCAATATACCAGCAGCGGTTGATGTGCAGTTTTTAACCATAATTAGAAAGACTCTCAAATTAGAGATAGCTTACCTCAGATTATGGGTCAGCGATAGGGGAGAGGGATGACAGATATTGGTCTTCATAGGCTATAGCATTCGAAGAGAAGTTAATATCAGCGCTGATCCTATTTGTTCCCAAAACTAGGAACAATATAATAATAACTACATGAAAAAGTACTGAAGGATACTAATGTCAACAAATGGGTCCGAAATACCAGCGGACGTAGTATCTCACACCAAAGAAGTGATTACTTATTTTTGAATTCAAACATTTAGTTCAGAAAAAGTCTCCACAAAAAATAAAAGAGATCTAAATATGCAAACGGCTCGATGCGATCACTGAATAGGCTTTCTACTACCCTACTCGGAGGAGGGATGATAGCAATGTTATCCTTCTCATGGTTACCCATGATGACAGATGAAGTACTTGCAGTTCCGGATAGGTCTTCAATGGTATACGCCTCATGGTTACCCATGATGACAGATGAAGTACTTGCAGTTCCGGATAGGTCTTCAATGGTATACGCCTCATGGTTACCCATGATGACAGATGAAGTGCTCACAGATCCCACAGATCCCGACAAATTTGGAATAGAGGAAATTTATCCTGTAGCAAATAATGGTCCTGTCTGGTACATAAACAATGATGATCCACAAAGTGACGACAACTTTTACTTCAGATCATCAGAGGACATTGACTTGGAGGAGGAGGAGGAAGGAGGTCAAGAGGAATTTAGAATGGATGCAGAGACAGGTACAGAGAGGCATGGGGTAAGGATTCATGTAGATTCTCCAAATGGAGTATGGAAAAACGTAGAAATGTCAGGTTACTTTCAGTTGATTGATGGACAGGATGAGTTCACCCTGATAGCAAGGCATGGACCGAGTTATCACGAAGATGGAGGATGTGACGCTTATGGTTACTATGGAATGCTTAGTGCTGAAGGGGATGCCTTTTTTAAGAAAAAGACATACCACCATGGGGGTGGATATACAGCGAGGACTGCAGTGGCAGAAAATGTAGTCAGTGAAATACAAGACAGATGGATAGGCATTAAATTCATGGTCTATGACGTTGACAACGGAGATGTCAAATTAGAGCTGTGGATAGATGACGGAGACGAGACAAACAATTGGAGGAAGGTAACAGAGTATATAGATAACGGCGAATGGGAGACAGAGGAGAGCCATTGTGATAGACCTGACGATTACATTATAGACTCTGGCACACGAGCTAGTTTTAGAGTAGATGATTCAGAGTTTGAATTCAAAAAGTTGTCAGTTAAAGAAATAGTGACAGAAGAAGCAAAATTCATGCCGTATCCAATCAAGACATTATCTGAGAACAACTAACTAATACCTTGAATCTGTTGGACTTCTCTTTTCAGCATGAAGAGGTCGAGGATTATATGAAAACTACAACAGACCATAGATTATGCTGACTTTCAATGCTCATTACGTGAGTAGATATGAGAACAGCAAAAAAAGTAATAGCCAAAATATTGACAAAATTCAATCTATTTGATAAAGTTACAGAGCCCCACATACTCAACATATATCAACTTTGTTTTCCAAGATTCTCTTTATATGGTGAAGACGGCAAGAAAGAGCTCATCGTCACGAACTCCCAAAAGGAAAAACAAGGTAAATTCTAGAGTTCACAGTAAAGCTGGAAAGGCCAATTCACAGAAAAAAAGAACAACAACAAGACGAAAACAACCATCCAAAGCAACGATGAGAAGCAGAAGGAAGAAGACAACGAAGGCATCTGATATTATTATCAAGAGAACAAGCGGAAGAAGGGAAAAGTTTGATACCGACAGAATGGCTCAAACTGTAAGTAGGTCTGGTACTCCATTCTTGCTTGCAAGAGATGTTGCAAAGACAGTTTCAGAGAAGGTAGTGCGTGAGGAGAATGATACTATAGCTGCAAAAGGCAGAGAGAGAAGTAGAAGGAGAACCTCTTCTACTATTGAAGTAGATGGAGCCAAGGTAAGAAAAATGGTCACAGAAGAGCTAAAGGAAAGGAACCGTCCCGAAATTGCCTCGTCTTATTCGGGTGAACAACCAGAAAATATGCGACAAGGAAGATACGAACTAATGAGAGAGAATCAACCGCTACATGATGCAGACGCAGCAAATCAAAGCAAATTGCTGTTTGACTCAAGTACCAGTATGGCAAAAAGCACCCGACCATCTACAATGAAACGCTGAGAAAAAATTCAAACAAAAGCCGCCAGAATTGAAAATCCATTAATGCCATTAATTTTTTATTTTGAATAAAAATAAAAAGGCAAGAAAGAGACATGGCACAAACCTTGCTTTGCCTCTCTCTTTCCGATATTTACAAGAGATCTGACAGATTATCAGTCAGTCATCGTACCCTCCTCCTCCCCACGGAGTTGGACTTTCTTAAGTATTCGGACTAGTGTGACCCTAGTGCTTCGTCTCCCTCGCTCTGAGGTAGAACCATTCCTTGAATTGGAGTCGGACCAAAGTGGTTTTCAAGCACTGTGGGATCTAGCCAAATGCTTACTAAATCACCAGTAAATTGTATATAGCCTGGTACATCATTTACTATTCCTTCTCTCATCGAGACCGAGAATGTTCCATTGAATGTGGTTATGGCGTCACCAGTATGGCTCACTGAATGCTGTGTAAAGTTGGATATCTCATGTTCATGCAAAACATTGCCATCAAGTCTAACCATGTGTATTGTGGCATTAAATGATTGTACTTGTGGTTCTGCACGCCCAATCAACGGGCCATCGAGTTGCATCATCCAGTCGCCAGCAGTGCTCCAGGCAAACAACTGCTGCTGAGCACCTTGGATACTTCCGATCTCGCCGTTTAGCATTGTAGCATTAGTAGCCAAGGGGTCTGGAAGAGGCACACCTACTGCTTCTGTTTCATTGTTATTCTGATTTACCCCATTAGCTGTTGTATTAGTGGTGGGAGAAGGAGCAGAAGAGGGTATTGGTTGCTCTGCTTCCTGCGCATATGCTTGTGAAGCTTCTTCTGTAATCGCAGGTATGTAGGCCATCATACCCCAACTGGCGGTTGCAAATGTTACGATTACTACGGCTATTGCAGTATGCAATGAATGAATCTTCGCTTTAACATTTTTCATAATTTCCGGGGGTTTCATAATAGAATTAAGTCTTTGCTAACTTTGCTAGGAAATCTTGTTATTACAAAAAAAATTATTTAGAGATAGATCTTCGTTCTGCTATAGATTTGCTTTAGACATGAAATCTATCTCTCTGTCTTATCTTGTATTCGATGTTAAAGAGTCTCCAAAAAAATTTACCAAGACATCAATGATCATGATCTTACTTTATTGAGCCACAATCTTATGGATATAGTCAATTTGATTGGCACTATTTCTCAACCCTATTGGTTTGCTATAATATCCTCTCTACATCTCTTCTAAGCATAAGGACCCTAGTTTGGCCATTATCCAATTGCGGACCAAAGAAACTTTCCTGACATTTACAGTTACTTTTTCCTCTCCCTTATCATTTCGATGCAGATCAGAAGAAGTAATTGGTTAAGCCTTAAAAGGCACATAGCATTTACACCTCTAATGTCTGATATTCCAAACATCAGATACTCAAAGCACAACAAAGTTCGTTTCAAATCTTTGGAAGACAGAGACAAAGGTAGAACGATGTTCACGGAGTTTTTTAATAGTATAAAAAAAGAAGAGTTTGGAAAGGATATGAAAGGTCACATTATACTTGAGAGTACAAGCGATATCCAAGAATCAATCATCCTGACCTTTTGGGAGACAAGAGAAGATATGGACAAGTTCTATTCTATGCAGAATAGAGGTTTAGCTAACCTGGTTAATAGAGCAAAACCCTTATTTGAAAAAATGCCTGAAAGAACGGATTATAGCGTGTCAGAATTGTCAGTGTAGTGGCTTAGCTATTTATCAAGCATGCACCAAGCATGCACGGAGAGTGTCGATACGATTTATAGTTATTTTTTATTATCTATCACAAGCCATTGTTTAGCTGTATGAATGTCGTCTTGCGTTAGCTCGTGGCCGCTATTTTGCCATTGCAGATCCACTGTAGCATTGGCCTGTTTGAACAATCCATAAAGCCTCTCTGCTTCTTGTCTTGTAGCTATTGGATCTCTTGATCCAGATGAAAGGAATATGCGCTTGTCCGATAGGTCAGGTAGTTTGTCTGGAACAAGAGGAACCATGGCACGGAAAAGTATTGCACTTGACAACGTTTGCGGCTTAAGTAACAGCATGCTAGCTGCTATGTTTGCACCGTTGGAATATCCTACGGCTATTACTTTGCTCCTGTCGAATTCATACATTTTTGAAGCCTTCTCAACAAATTCTGCAAGCTCAAATGTGCGTAACGTAAGATCTTCAATGTCAAAGATGCCTTCAGCAAGCCTGCGAAAGAAACGCGGTATTCTGCCGGCTTCTAGTATTTTGCCACGAGGACTTAGCAATCCAGCATGAGGGTTAAGCTCTCGTCCCAGTGGTAAAAGGTCATCCTCGTTCCCCCCGGTGCCATGCAATAGAAGCAAGGTTAATGCAGAATTATCATGTCTAAGAGGAGGCGGAATATACCGGTGTATAAAGCCCAAGTCGTCTGATTTGTTGGTCTGCGATGGTGTGGGCATGTATACGTTCTCTCCTCCCTTTCTTTACTATTCGCTGCCCTGAGATGTTTTTATTGGTGGCAACAGTTGCTCTAGTTTCGCACGCACAGGCTCAAGCCACTGTGGCAATTTTAACTGCTTACCAAGATCTTCTGCTCTTTCATCTATAGCAAATCCAGGTGGATCTGTAGCAATTTCAAACAGTATGCCGCCAGGCTCTCGAAAATAGATAGAATGAAAGTATGTACGATCAATTACAGGAGTTGGATTAAGCTTTGCTTGCTCGACAATTCTCTTACGCAAATCTAGCTGATGTTTCTCGTTAGTGGCGCGCCATGCAATATGATGGACCGTGCCTATTCCCACATAGCCCCGAGATATTTCAGGTTGACATACAATATCGACAAATGACCCTATTGACGAGGAGGAGGAGGAAGAGGATTGTGTGGTGTCGGTATCCTCTTCTTGATTGCTATTATTCTTTCTTATTATTCCAAAGCGAAATCTACCTTCCTTGTTGTCTTTGGCTATCTGTTTAAATCCCAAAGTATCAGATAGAAGCGAAGCAGTGCGTTCATATCCTTCTTCAGAAAGAGTAGCAGAGTGGAATCCTCTGATTGCATATTCTTTACCAATTGGGTTTTCTTTCCATGTGTTGTTATCTGTCTGCTCTAGCTGTAATGTTTGTCCTTGGGAATCAGTAGAAGAAGGTGAAATAAGCTCAAGCATCAATCCATCCGGATCGTGAAATGAAACAAATTCATCGCCAAAACGTTCAGAGGGGCCAACAAACGAAATGCCATGGCTCTTGAGCCGGTCAATCCAGTAAGCCATTGAACCAGTTGGAATTAAAAAAGATATAGCACTAACCTGTCCTGTTCCACGGTACCCTGTAGGTGCCTCAGACCACGGGAAAAAGGTTAGAATGGTCCCAGGATGTCCAAGCGAATTGCCGTAGTATAGGTGGTATGTTGTTGGATCGTCAAAATTAACTGTCAGTTTAACCAACCTCAATCCCATCAGCCCAGAGTAAAAGTCAACATTCCGCTGAGGGTTTCTAGCTATAGCTGTAATGTGGTGAATGCCAAGGACACCTTGTTCTGATTTTTTGTTATTCTCTACCACATTCTTTCGCCTTCTATCTTTGTTCTATTGTCTAAGACTGCATTTCAATAGTTAAAAAGATTGTTCAACACTACCACATGTGCTTTTCAACATACGGCTGTGAATTGACAGAATTGGTTTTGATGGCTTTTCAAGGTCACATATATTATTGTAGATGCAGCAATTAAAGGCGTTTTCGGTGAGCGCATTTTGCAACTCTCAATAACTAAGAATGCCATTTTCAACTGATTACTCCGCATACTGCAATAAATAGAAGCGCTACACGCCTTAGTCATCAGAGTAAGTTTTGCATGGTTTAGGCTTTTCAGCTGAACGCTAAGCAAAAAAAGCAGAAGAAGCTTCCAAAGCCACGAAGACCAAGAAGTTGTTTAGTGGGGGACTCTTCAGATTCGGAAGAAGAAATCAAGAACATATACTCTAAACTAGGGATTATATACGCATATTATGTGTGTCAGCAAAAAATTTAGAATGAGAGCAAAAAATAGACAGAGAAAAGATCCCGCTGTCTCTTCTTGCTATCGATAAGGTTGTAGTGGAGGCCTGCCTTGTAGGCTTCAATCGTCTTGAAGCTATTCTAGCACGCCACTGCCGCTGTCACTTAACCTTCTTCTTCGCCTTCTTCGCCTTCTTCGCCTTCTTCGCCTTCTTCTGCTGTCGTGCCTCCAGTTGCAGTAGTGGCATTAGTAGCATTTCCGCCTGCAGTTGTGGTCATGTTACCTCCTAATGCATTCAGAGCTAGATCCAAGTGCATTAACGCAGCTTCATCATCATCATTCTCTATTGCCGTGCGTACTTCTTCTAAATGCAATCTTACCTCTGATGCTGTCTGGTTTCCGCCTGCAGTAGTAGCATTGCCGCCTGCAGTAGTAGCATTGCCGCCTGCAGTAGTAGCATTGCCGCCTGCTCCTTCTGTCATGTTCTGCTGTTGTGCTATTG
>DAINRW010000058.1:0-7754 GCA_036741615.1 Nitrososphaera sp. | reverse complement strand
AAGTAGACTCGATATGAATATGACCGTCAATAAGTCCAGGACACATGTACCTTCCCTGTGCATCGTACAAATTCTTTGTATTATATCCGTGCTCCTTCTCCTCTTCAAACCCCACAAATATTCCGTCGGCGATGGCAACATCCGCTTGATGAACCTCCCCCGAGAGAACATTTACTATTTTAGTATTCTTCACAACTAAGTCAACAGTTTCCTTCCCTGTGGCTAAATCGATCCTCCTTTCTAAGTCGCGAACAGTGTTTTTGTTGTTTTTGTTATTGATGTATATAGTTTAACTAAATTGCTGCATTAAATAAAACTTCCAGTTAGTTGGGATAAGTTCTGAGTATGTTTGTGTGGTGGTATTGACGACAATGGAATTCGATATACCAAATGCGACGACTCTTCAAATTGCTCCAATATTTGAACGATATCTCATTCCCAGGGGAACACAATCCATTTGTTATGGTTAAGTACCTTCCCAATATATGCTCCTTTGAAATTGACCTGATATCTGCTCATAAGGAAAGCAAAATCACAGTCAAAAATTTTTAATGCATCATGAACCTTAGAGTAAATATCCCCTGTATCATATATCTCGTCGATTACAAGATATTTTTTGTCTTTGAACAGTGCAGGCATCTCCTCCTTATGGAGCTTTTTTCGTCTGATGGGTATCAATTGTATATGGTCAATGTTTAGTTCACGCGCCATAAGTCGGGCTGGTATAACCCCTCCATTAGTTATACCGAGAATAACATCATAGATCTTGTTTGAGCTTCGTATATTATCGGCAACTAGCTTTACTAGAGATTCTACTTCGTCCCAATTACAATATTCTCTAGGGGGGCTTTCCTCGGTTATTTTAATTTCCAACTCCATTTGTTAGTACCTCCGTCAAATAATAATAACTCAAATTTTGCCACAGCTCTTATTATGAATGTTTCATTGGAGCCATATCCATAGGTTAGGTAGTATTTCTTGTTATCCTGTAAATTTTGCCGTCTTCATATGTTAGGATATAGAGGAAGCCGTCAGGGCCACTTTCGACATCAGTTATTCGTCCAAAACCCTCGCCAAGGATTAAAGAAGATAGCTCACCTCTGACGTCTTCTTTCACAGGGTCAGCTACGTGGTCGAGCAATCTTGGGTCATGAAAGGTTAGTCCTGACCTATCCTGGTTCACTTCAAAGAAGTATAAGTTACCGTTATTGATATCACCGACAAAAATATTATTCTTGTATCTATCTCCAAGCTCAGATGAATTAAGGAATTCAATATCTGTTACTCCCACAGGAGCATACCAGCTAAAAACTGGGTCTTCATATTTGGCACCATTAAAAATGGTAAGATCATTTTCAACTGTCACGTTAGTTCTTGCAATAGGCCCCATGACCTTGTGCCAACCACTATTAAATCCTGGCTCGACGATGTTTATCTCGTCATATGCATTATCTCCATTTTCAGTTATCCATAATTTGCCCGTGACTGGTTCAAAGTCCATCCCAAAGCTGTTCCGTATACCATAAGCGAAGTATCGCGTGAGATTTTCCATCTCGCCGGTGTAATCAGAAAACGGATTATCTTTTACAGGAAGTCCAGTCTTCCTGTCTACTCGGAGGATGACTGATTTGTCATTAGGGGGTCCGCCTGGGATTTGATTATCTAGCATTCCACCTCCAGAGTTGACATCTCCTATTACTGCATATAAGTAACCATCATGAGGTCCAACGGATATTTTGCCGCCATTATGAAAGGGTCCAGGCTCTCCCGGCAAGTCTAAAAGTAGCGTCTCGTTTTCAAGGGTCTTTTTATTTGGGTTGTAAATGTATTTGTATACATGGTTCCTGATCTTATCCTCATATTTTTCAGTCAAAAATAGAAATACAGAAGTATCGTTAAATTCCTTCCAAGTCGCTATTCCAAGGAGACCTTGTTCAGCACCTTCAGCCACTTCAATCTCAATAGCCGGCTCATTCAGAAGCTTGCCATCAGAGACAATCCTGACCCGGCCACTATTCTTTTCAAGGACTAGTATAGATCCGTTGTCTATGAAGCTCATGCTTGTGGGTGAGTCCAATCCTTCTGCAACAAGGTCAACAGCAAGAGTCTCATCATGTAGGACGGGACTACCTTTTGGACTGATAACATTTGGGATCGGTTCGGTAGATATTAAAAACAGCGTTACAACGATGACTGCTGCAGCAGCGACGACTGTTATTCTAATATAGGATGCAAATTTGTCTTTCATTTTTTAGGGAGTGTAGTTGTTCTAATATGGTAAAACAACATGCGTTAGATGTAACATTCATCTACTATTATAAATTTGCAGCAATAATACCTTTCTAAGCCGATACAATATTCTGGCTTTTATTAGCCATCTGCCTAGAAAGTGATGGGGTCACTCTTCTACCACGGCATAATTAGCTTAAGTGCTACTTTCATCTTAAAAGAGCCAGAGGAGAGTCACACGGTAGCATCCAAGTATATACTTTCAAATTTGTATCAAATTTTTTTCAATGAAACAGAATGATAAAATTTTTGTTTTCAATTGAAAAGTATGTACATACATTATTCATCTCTTTGCCTAGTTCATGAGGCCAACTGCTCTTAAATCGTCTTCTATTCCTTTTACACATTCAAAATTTGTTACTTGATCAACTATTATCCATTTGAATTCTGAATGCTCCCCACTATCGATTACAACCTTATCTGATTCAACTGAGATAAGAAACGGGATTATAATCCACCTTGCCCATTCGTCTATCACCTCAAATGAGTTTCCACATTTGGTGATTGTTCCTTCCAAAGATGTCTCTTCTTTGACTTCCCTGAGAACAGCTTCCTCTGCCGATTCACCTTCTTTTATGAATCCCGATGGTGTTTGCCATTTTTCTGGCGAGGTTCTTCTTTTGGCATTACGTTTTAGCAATAGAATACGGCCATCATATAGTTGGACGATACCTATGACAGCCACATGGGTTGGCATTTTGACTCCGGTGTCAAGTTAAACTCCTTTCCTTAATTTACTTCTAGCTGCAAGTATTGTTTTAGTTGTTGTTATTGTCCATATCTCCAACGACTTATAAGCCCTCGATTATGGAATTATCTGTTGGATGGAATTTTTTGATAGTGACCCAAATGCGGCAGTAAAGTTTGGAACAATTTTCATTTTATCCAATCTAGGCAGCAAAATTCTCCTGAAGGTATCTAAGTAACTTCTTAGAATCCTTCTTACTTACTTGTAAATCTTCTGCAAAGACTTGTTTCTTTCCTTTTGTTATATCAATCCTCACAGTGTTTCCTGAGACGGACAAGTTGAGTTCCGGCCCCTTCATCATCATACTTTTCGTTCCTTCACCGTGTAGGGAACTTCCCTCTAACTTTGGGTTGATAAACTCAGAAGTCAGACTATTTATGCTATCCTCTATGGTAAGGGCGACCTTGCCATCTTGCATTTTTTCGATGGAAAATATGTGTTTGTCCAGCGCATCGACTTCTATTCTAGGCCCCATAGGTCCCTCTGCCTCCTCTAGCTCACCCTGAGGGCTCCAAGTCATTCCCTCCTTTGCAACCTTCATTACGAACTTGCCTTCTCTGCCTATGACCTGCAGATTACCGTCTATCGCCTTTTGAAGCTCATCTGGCGACAATGGGCCTTCTGGACCTCTGTGCCATTGGTTCTTGGCATCCTCCCTGTCTTTTTCTCCGCTATAATGAACAAGATAGCACAGCTTGGCATTCCATCTCCTCACGAGATTGTATGCTTCGGATACTGAAATCATTCCCGTAGATGGATGTTCGTTGTAACTTTCTGTTCCAAGCACGAGTAGATCTGGATTCCAGAGTACGCTTTCATCGTCTGTTTGCAATTTAAGAAAATCCCATCCTGCTATTATTTTTCTCGTTCCTGCCTTGATGACATAGATAACAGACCCTGATAACCCCGGTTGATCGCCCGCATTATCGGCAGCTATTGGAATGATCGAAAAAGGTCCTACCTCAAACGGTGTTCCTGGGTTGATGGGCGAAAATAATGATGATGAAGACAACGATGTTGCCAGGGAAGGCAGCTCCTGTGCAATCTGCTGACTGCATTCACGTGTGCAAAAGACTTTTGAATTTTCTCCTATCAGCCGAGGAAGATCACTTATGTGATGCCTTCTGGCATGGGTGATCAAAATAGCATTAGGCAAATGCTTGCTGGAGGGATCTTCTCTTTTGATACTTTCTTCTACGCCGTTGCCTGCGTCAACTAGAAGGTGAAAACCCTGATAAAGCACTGAAAGCGATGTGTTAGGTAATGCGTGGTCGACATGCGAAGACACCCCGTTGATCCTCACGGTAAGATCTTCTGAAGCCATTGTAAAAATAATTAATAGAGCCTTCTAGATAAAATTTATGACTACTGATAAGCTTTGCGTTTACAAACTATTTCGCTATAGTTCTGGATTACCTTCGATGTCTGGGCTCCTCTATGGGCTATAGGGAATATCGAGAATATCGAGAATATCAATATAACGAATATGCAGTCTTATCTTCCACGTGACCTAAGGCCTTTGTTGTTAATAATTAAAAGCATCTCTTGTGTTTGTTGATTTGCTAAATGATGGGAGAAGGACATTTACATAAGAGCAGCATTTAGGGTTATGTCTGTTAAGTTATCTTTGAGCTAGGCGAGCACTATAATTCATTACCTTTAGATTTTTCTTCGATCTCTTTCCCAAGAAGTTTGTTTGGATATGCATAGCTTTCATTCATGATTGCATCTATATATTTTGGAAACACCGAGCTATCAAAAGCGGAACCATGCAAGGGCATAGCAATTTGGGATTAAGCTTTACCAATTTCTGCACAGTTTTCCTAATTGGTTCCTCGGTAGCAAATATTCCACAGACCCTGTATAACTCAACCATATCTGTTGATAAATCCTCCGAACTGACAGTCTTGTGTTGTCCTGGCTGAATGAACAGGTCAGAAATGAACAACGATCTCATATCTTATTCAAAGGCTGATTTTAGGACATTCGATAGAGAGGTGATGCCACCACCGATTGTTTCCGAAGTCGAGGTATATTGTAATAATAAATAATAGAGCATGGAGCGGAGGAGAAACTTTAATGTCAGATGCGAATTTGATAAAAGTGATGATCTTGTTTTTATAACTCTTTGACTGCAATTTTTCCAAAGGCCACTCTAGAATTCGCATCATGATTCTGCAGACCTATAAATCCCTCCAACTGACGGTTGCCTGTAAACTCTGTTATTCTTGTATCATTTAAAATGATAGCATAGTTTTGGCCTATAACACAAATTTCAAAAATATTCCATTCACCAGGTTCATTTGATACATATCTTGAAGGTGGAGCAAAATTGTATATGGCTCCTGTCCTATGTGTTGCATCTCCGTCCTGTGGTTCCTCGTCGTGGATCTGGATCTCATAACCGCTGTTGACTGCAATCCACGGGTCATCATCTGGATTGTCAAAGCGAACAAAGATACCTGAGTTATCTGCCTTTGCTCTCGTTTTCCAATACACTCTCAAAATGAAATCACGAAACTTTTTCTTAGTATACCATAAAAGCCCCATTCCACCATTGGATACTATAAGATTGTCAATAAGGTCAAACCTGCCTGGTCCACACATCTTCCAACCATGCAAGCTTGTGCCATCAAAAATTGTTTTAAAATTCTCATGCTCTTCGTTACTATCATTCTTGGAGAGAGTTCTTTCTATCACTTGTCTCTTCAATAGTGGATGGCTCTCTTTTCTTTATGAGGATTTAAGGCTTGGAAGCAGACGTACAATGCCAGTAGAATCTGTAAACAGAAAATAATGATTAATCAAAGCCCTTCATTTGTCCAATAAATTGACGCGGAATACACCAAGATTGGAGGCCCCTCAGACACACAGCTTTTGTAGGCAGATAAGAGCACTATTATGACTTTAGCGCAATACCTTTTGATATTGCCATTACCGCAATTAGCTAATTTTAATATCTTATTCCTGGTTCTTATTCTCTTCTATGACAAGCGAAATAATTTAGTTAAGCTTTATTGCCCTTCATAATTAACTATTTTCAGTCTGTTAGGCCGCTGATTCTTCCAAATGTATATGCTCTTCGTTTCTTATCTATATCTGAATTAAAGAGTAAAAAAGAAACATAGCCTCTGCCTTTGACCAGCCCGTATTCAAATTGCTGAATCCTCAACTAGAATTGCTAGATTGTATATATTGAATACCGACCTCGTTGCACATATAATGTAGATTAGTGATGGGCGCTATTGGGTATCTCCAAGCGAAATTTTCACGTTTTCACTTTGATCGTTGATAGTCTATAAAGACTAGCTTAGGAGAGAACAGCCAAAGGCTAAAAGGGAATTACGTCATTATAGTATCGGATAGATCGTGATTCGGACTACTACTACTACCCGAGTAGTTCATTGCAAAAAGGAACCTTTTGATATATACATTGGAAGACCCTCAAAGTGGGGTAACCCCTTTAGAATAGGCAAGGATGGGTCGCGGGAACATGTAATACAAAAGTATAGGGATTGGATACTTGCAAATCCAAATTTAATGGCTCAGCTGCCATTAGAATTAAAAGGTAAGACCCTTGGTTGCTGGTGCAAACCAAACGCATGTCACGGCGATGTATTAGCAGAGCTCGCAGATGAAGCTACTTAGATTTGCTAGGCCATCACCTTACAACAACTTTTTTCGCTAGCTGCTTTTAGATATCTTTGGTGAGACGTCGTGTTAAAGACGAGACCTATCGAATGGCTAGGGATGGAATGTCTTTACTTCCTGTGATGTTGCTAGCTTGCTTGCTGCTCAATGAATCCACTACAGGACATGATCTCTTTGAAATGAAGAAATCTGAATAAATTTATCATGCAAAAGAACATTACCGAAGCAATACAATGTCAGGATGAACACAAAAGCTTCTTCTCAACTCTCCTTAAGTACTTTCATACTATTATGAGGGAGAATAGTTACCCAATTATGAATACTGAAGAATAATTTTCTACGAACCCTGATGCTCTTTTTTATATCGCATTTATTAGAATATGTGACTTCTTATCGCTTCAGAAGTGCCTCGTCTATAAAGCACCATTTCCAATCCTCGCCTGGTTCATATGACTTTATAACAGGATGCCCTGTTTCTTTGAAATGTTTCGTTCCATGTTTGTTAGGCGATGAATCGCAACATCCTACGTGACCGCACGTCAAACATAATCGCAATTGTACCCAGCTAGAACCTATTTTTTCACACTCTTCGCACCCCTTAGTATTGCCAAGAATCATTGGATTTACTTGATCTATATGGGTACACCTCGTATCTTTTATCATGTTTAACTAATGCAACTATTGTTGACCTAGTTAAATATATACTGCAAAGAAGACAAAAAATCCTGCTTGCTCGTTCTAGATTAATTGAGAGTAGGCAGCAGTCCTTACAAAATAGGTGAAAGCAGAAAAGAAAAATAATTGCATGAAGTATATGCGTATGTGCCGGGGAGAAAATTAAACACATGGAGTTGTCACCAAGTGAGGCAATAAAACAAGAATTGCTTAGCTGGAAAGGAGTTACAATACACGAGCATAATTTTGTAAGTATGATCTTTTATGTGAACGGAATAGAAATGGGGCATTTACATGGAGATTCAATAGCTGACCTTCAGTTCCCTATAAGGGTAAGTAAGAAACTTGTAAGGGAAGGATATGTGATGCCGCACCACATTATTCCAAAATC
>DAINRW010000057.1:0-8121 GCA_036741615.1 Nitrososphaera sp. | reverse complement strand
TAGGCATTGTGGGAAGGATAATTGGCTTTGCTGATTCACAGGTTTGTTTGGCATCACCAATATGGCACTCTGCCAAGCGCCGCGACTGTGATGGCGATGCTGACTCTGTGATGCTTATAATGGATGCATTTTTGAACTTCTCTTATGACTTTTTACCGGACAAGATAGGTGGGCTGATGGACGCACCGTTACTTATACAGCCTATTGTACTACCACATGAGGTTCAGCGTCAAGCACACAACGTAGATATTGCAAACACATACTCGCTTGAATTCTATGAAGCTACATGGAAGCAGGCCAAGGCTGCCGACGTGGCTGGCATGATAGAGACCGTCAAGAATAGAATAGGTGATGTACGTCAGTTCTATGACTATGGCTTTACTCATTTAACCAATACACTCGTGACAAAGGCACAAAGAAGCGCCTACTCTACTCTTAACACTATGGAAGAGAAGCTGAAAATGCAATTTGATACTGCAAAATTAATAAACGCAGTAGACGCTAATGAAGTCGCCGCAATGGTGCTCACTACACACATTCTTCCGGATATAATCGGTAACATGAGATCCTATTCTTCGCAAACCTTCCGCTGTACGACTTGTGGTGCTAAGTTCCGTAGAATGCCGCTGATGGGTAAGTGCATTGAATGCGGCTCTGCATTAATCCAAACAGTGACGAGGGGATCTGTTGAAAAATATCTTGGCATTGCAATTGATATGTGCAAGCAATACAAAATTAACGATTATCTACGCAGCAGAGTTGAATCGATAGCCTTAGAACTAAAGTTGATCTTCAAGGAAGAAAAGAAGGTCCAGTCAAGCATGATGGAGTTTATGGGCGGCTAAGGGTGCTCTGTAAATGTCTTGTAGATCTTGACGACATCTTCTTTGTCCTTTGCGCCAACAATTGTAGCAGCGCCACTTGAGAGAAAACTTACAGACATCCTGCCTGAATTGACTGCAGTTATGCCTAGGTTCCCCCTTGTCTTAACGTTGTAGCCAAGTGATTCTGCGTTCTTGATCATTGAGTTCAGGTTGACGGGTGTAGGCTCTGTAGGGGTGACCGTCCATGTACGCTTGCCCCTATCCCTTCCGCATAACTCTTCAATTATCAACTCATTGTCTGCCATCTTATTTTCCTTCCGCTCAATTCCACATGATGGACACTCTTCTTGGCGGAACATTTGGATGCGCTCAAATGATAGCTCATTCAGATCAACGTAGAGTAGGTTGTTTGCCAGTGTCGGTTCTTTACCTGTGATTATCTTGACTGTCTCTGATACCTGTATGCCTGCAACTAGATATAGTATGGACGGGTGCACGCCTTCAGTGCTACACGCAGGCATTTCCTCTTCATTTAACTCCGGGAACATACAGCGTAGGCATGCAGTCTTGTTTGGGAGAATTGTGCATACGGATCCTAGCATGCCAAGCGCCCCTGCATAGATCAGTGGAATATTGTGCTTGATACATGCATCATTGAGAGCATATCTGGCGTCGACACTATCTAAGGCGTCAATGACAATATCAAAATCTTTGATGAGGCTTTCCGCAGTATATTTGGTTACAGATGTTGGAACTGGCTCCACTTTGACTGTTGGGTTTAGTTTGCCTAGACGCTCTGCGGCAGCCTCTACCTTGACGCGGCCAATGTCGTCGTCAGTGTATAGATGCTGTCTATGCAGATTAGTAACTTCAATAACATCCCTATCAATGATACGTACTTTACCAACCCCCATCGCCACTAGCTGTGTAGCGACGGGGTTTCCTATGCCGCCTGCTCCTACTACACATACCTTTGCATTCCTTATTTTTTCCATACCCTCAAAGCCGATCTCTTCAAGCATTACTTGCCTAGAGTAGCGTTGAAGCTCTTCACTTGTCAAGTCAGCGCCTCCTGCCACAGCTGGCAGGATGTATATAGAATCACCGTCCTTTAGTTGGGAAGATGTTGGGCCACTGAAGCGGATATTCTTGCCGTTAATGTAGATATTGATTAGTGATCTTGGTTTGCCATTATGATCAAACACTCTTCGCTTAAAGTCATCGCCCATTTGCTCTGAAACTTTTGCAAAGGCATCCTGCATGTCGGAAGCTTGAATCGAGATCTTTTTCTCTCCTTGTCCTTTGTTCAATACTGAAGGAACTACAAATTCAACTTGCGCCAATATTATCCCCTTATAATTGCTGAAACTTCTGTTGCATCAGGCTTGATGGCATTTAGTTTTGGCAGCAGACCTATAATCGCTTCTGTAGCTTTCAAACCATTGCCTGTCACATAGCAGACGATTCGTTCGTCCTTCTCTATTTTGTTTTCTTCCACTAACTTCCTCAGTACCGCAACCGACACGCCCCCTGCAGGTTCTGTAAAAATTCCTTCTGTCTGTGCAAGTAGCATAATGCTATCTGCGATCTCCTGATCGCTTGCCTCTTCTGCAAGGCCATTGTATTGCTTTAGCCTTTTTAAAACATACACGCCATCTCCTGGATCTCCTATTGCCAAACTTTTCGCAATCGTCTCTGGTCGCTCAACAGGGATCACCTCGTCACTGTTGTGTTTGAATGCAGTGACGATAGGAGCACAACCTCTAGGTTGTGCTGCCACCACTTTCATATTCTTGGGACTGTCGATCAGACCAAGCGAGTGAAGCTCTTCAAAACCTTTGCATATGGCGTTGAGCATCGCTCCACTTCCTACCGGGATTATTAGACTCTCTGGTACTTGCCAGTTCATCTGTTCTGCAACCTCATAGGCAAGCGTTTTTGATCCCTCTACATAGTATGGTCTCATGTTAATATTGACAACACCTATGCCTTTCTTATCTCCTACCATTGAAGCGATCCTATTGGCATCATCATAGGTACCTTCAACTGCAACAAATTCTGCGCCATATGAAAGCGCTTGAGCGATCTTGACATGTTCGATATCCGACGGTGCAAAGATATAGCATGGCAGGCCTGCCTTGGCTGCGTGAGCTGCGGTTGCAGCTGCCAAGTTGCCCGTAGACGCACAACCAACTGCCTTTAATCTTGTTTCCTTGGCTCTTGAAACTGCGACGCCCGCAGGCCTATCCTTGAATGAAAACGTTGGGTTAACAGAGTCATTCTTAATATACAAACTTTTCAGCCCAAGCCTGTTACCTAGATTGTCTGCATACTGCAGCGGTGTTAGACCTGCATTCAGGCTCACAATATTGTTTTTGTTCGCAATCGGCAGGAGCTCAAAATAACGCCAGTATGTCTTTTCTCTTAATTCAAAAGTATCTTTGGTTATAGATAATTCGTTGTACATGACATCTAGAGGGCCAAAGCACTCTTCACATACATAACGAAATTGTGGCTCATATTCTTTGAGACATTCTCTGCACTTTAGCGATTTGATACTTCCCATGTTTTCTATCCTCTCTCTCGATTAGTATAGGATTAAAACTTCTCTAAGCATCATTTTAGTTTTACTAAATTTTTTATCGATTATGTTTTGTGACACTAAACAGCTATAACTATATGTGATTCTAACAAAAAGCACGATAATATAAAAAATTAGCCTATTTGTTGGGTTATGTTAATAAATTGTGGAAACAAGATCGATTGCCCGTATGGCACGCTGGCTTATCTGAATCTACCATATACAAGATAGAATCTGAGTCACAGTCGACCAATATTTTTGACACTGGCTGGACATTGCCAGATTCCTCGCCTTTCATCCACAATTTGTTGCGTGAAGTGCTCCAGAACCATGCATTTCCTGTTTTGATGGTGTTGGCAAGGGCTTCCTTATTGGCATATGCTAGCATCAGAATATCTTTAGTCATTTTGTCCTGTACTACCACTGGTAGAAGACCGTTGCGCTTCTCAAAATCGATGTCACTGAGTGATTTGGCATTCATGTCCATTTGACAATGTGTAGCGACGGAAATAAATCTAGCCATTTAAGATTCAATAATAAGTAAGTCCTCTCAATTGCAAATAGAGATGAGGTGCCGCTGCATGCCCGACAATTGAACTGAACAATGCAGCGTTCGTTGCTACCATTATGGACTGGCAAATCGCTTGTGCATAGGAGAGATGTCTGATATATTATAGTAGAATTACTCTGCATACGGTACTCTATCAGCCGTTTCCGTTATAAGTTGCACCTCCTTCTTCTACTTTATGGAGAAGTCATCAAAATGATAAGTAAAAGGCAATCTTGTCTCCTTTAGCTAATATGTATTTGTATATGTATATTCTTCAACAATCATTTCAAGATCATATCTATTCCGGGAATATTTGTCGCAATCTTCTCTGTGGAGTCTGCCAAACTGATAGACAATAAATATTTTTAAAAACTGAAAAAATTACAATACTCTTTGCTATAGCGTATTCCTTTCTCGATCATGCAGTACAGACAGAGATATATTCCCCTTGTGTCAACATGCTGTCAGCGAGGTGGGGAAGCCAGGTTATCCCGGCGGGCTCATAACCCGCAGAGCGGTTTCCACTTTTGCAAAATTGCGGGTGGCCGTAAGTTCAAATCAACCCCTCGCTACTACTTTTTTCAAAGAGGACTTTTGCCTTTTCAATGCCGTACCGCTGTAGCGGTTTTGTCAAATGCCTGTGTGCTTTTGGTGTTGGAATGTACAATCCTGTTTTGATTGTACGATCCTGTGATACCAGAATCTTTTTGGTATTGCGGTCTTTGTGTTTGCACCTGTCGCATTGATACCCCTTATTTTTGCCTTCTGACTTCATACGCTTGCTACATATTTTGCAAAATGGATTCAATATTTCATAAACGGACGCAAGCTTGACCACACTCAAATACTCCACATTTAGAATTTTCGGATGCTTGGTAGTTCCCTTTCTGACCCCGACACCAATTTCAATGACATCTCCTTCTTCAAGCCTGGTTGCTACCTTTGCAAGTCCCGTTGGTTCATAGACCGCCGCAGGCATTTCTGCGCCATCCTGCTTGATCGTAAAAATGACGTGACCGCCTTCAATTGCACGTGGCTTGCTGCTAACCTCGCACCTTACATATCCTGCTGTATATGCCCTGACAGTGGCAATTCTGATCTCATTTTGTAGGTGCATGTTTGTTCCTTGATTTGAGCGAAAAACAGTCCAGCCGTCTAGTTCTTCCTTTGGATGCAATACGGGGACAGCCGACTCCAATATATCCGGACTCTCTCCCCTTATGCCAAAGAAGACTGGGTCTGGACCATGTGGTGCAATCAAAATACGCTCTTGGTTTGGGTCATAATTGTTGAAAGTATGAGGATAGGTGTCTTTGCTAAACTTGATGACGTTCTGCTTATCTATTACGCGCGGGGTGCCACAGTTTTTCTGCTTTCTGTACGCAATTAACTCAAAAGTATGATCGCCCTCCAGCAGACAGCCCATTGCCCCAAGAGAGCCAACAAGCCCCTGCCCATTGCCAAAGGTAAAGTATTGAACCCCTGTGGCTTTGGCTACTTTTTCTGACATCTGCCTACTTATTATATCACACATTGCAAGCGCGCTAAACTCTCGAATCTTGACAGGCACAATGTTACTTTCAAGGAATGCAATTGCGGGATTAGCTCCGCTGCCTATGGCGGAACCTTCTTCCACTACTTGTCTTATATAGTCGATGACTTTACCTATGTCTTGTACTTTTAACCGCAAGCAGACTGCACCATTCCCTCTAGTCTTCCAAGGGATATTGGGATTGAGCCTGATCAATAATGGATAGTCTACAAACTGTGCCCATTGTTTCTTCTTCAGATGTTCTACTATCTTAAATGCAAGGTGTGTTGTGCACCTACCCTCACGTGAGTCCGTGTCATCAAATGCAACGTGGAGCATGTGCATGATATTTGCTATCGATGCAATAGCTATATAGTCGTATAATTCAAGGATTGTAACTTTTATTCATGATCTGCAAGTTTGATAACTTCTGCTGATTACCCAATTATCTAGATGTATGAAGAAGTCTCAAGTTTGAGATCATTAGACTATAGCTGAGAAACCAGCTCTTTGTTTGATTCTCTAATTCAAGAACATTTATAGCTTCCTTCCTTGTGAAACTAATTGGGATGGCGGGGCAAGAAGAGGAAAAAGAAAAAGAAGAGTTTAAAACGACAACGCCTGAAGAAGCTGCCAAAAGAGCAGCAGAGATAGTAATAAAGCAACTTGAGAAAGAAATTGGTGGCAGATCTATTCCCGATGAATTGAGGGAGAAGCATCTTGGATACAGAAACATCAAACATGTAAGGAGGTTTATAGAACAAAGGCGTGAGTACTATGCAAAGTTATTTCTGACACAATGCAAGCGTGATTTGAAACTTGAGATGATGGAAAAGGGCATAATGCCAAGACCACCTAAACTATCTTTAGGGCAAAAAGAGCCAATAAAAACAGGGGCGGCAGACTACTATAATATCGATGAATCAACACTAATGCACTTATCAAAGAACTAATATAATGCCAAAAATTGTGAGCAGGATGGGTAAAAGATCTAGGGTTCTGCACTAGGGAGAGAGGAAATCTAACACGCCACTACTATAGTTCCGAAAAACTATGGCCATTTATAGTTAGCAGATGGTAGTATTGAGCCAATAACCACTCTCACATACATATCGATTATATCGCTGTTATAAAAAAGGCGTAGTGTTTAAATAGTTTCAGCATGGATCGTTGGGTGAGTGAATTAGATGCCAGTCGCAATACTTCCTGATATTAGCGAACAACACTGCATCGGCTGTGCACTCTGTGTAGAGATTTGCACTTCCCTCGGTCCAGATGTGCTCAGAGTAAAACCAGTCGAAGGATGGAAGAGAGGTAAAGCCTTCGTGTTCTATCCAGAAAGATGCATCTCTGACGGAGCATGTATTGGAGTTTGCCCCACAAAGGCAATCTTCTGGATGAGGCCGATGGATTACACGCCAGGACAACCAATTCCATTGAAGAAATCAGGCCTGTTCTCAAAGGGCTGGGAAGAAGGTTAGTCCCTTCGACAAACTTCTTTTTTTAATTTTTATTCTCTTCATTTAATAGCATAGTTGAACTCGCTATTCTTTTATGTTATGCAGAATTGTCCACACTCTGACTTACTCATTAGGCTTTAGACTTGGATTTCGACCTTATAGGTGTCTTTTATCGTCATCCTAGCGCATAGTTCCTTATTCTCTATCAGTATTTCAGACGCAAGATGCTCTGCTCTCTAGGAAAAATCAAGACGAACAGAAACAAAATCTTGTTTTTTTATGATTCTACTTTAACTGTTGGCTGCGAGAGCTTATCTCCTCAAAGCAAGTATGACAAAGCATTGCACTATTGTAGCGATAGATCCTCTTTTTGTCATGATTTAGAAATGAAAATTTTGATAATTCCCTTAAGCAATTGTCACAGTATTTCTTCATCGTGAAGACCTAAAACCTAAAAACGATATTTAACTCCTCTGGAGTTATACTCCATACTCGCAATTATCAACTTATATTATATTAAAATTCTCTTAACGATTTTTCAATTAGGAATCTGGAAGGCTTCAAGAGGTAGTTATACAATCAGCAATGGAATTAAAGTTTCTTGCTTGAGGTTATTTCCTTTGATTTTATTATAAGAGAGAATTTTTTATTCTGCCAATTCTGTAACTATTACTGTCTTGTGAAGCATTGTTGTAACAGACTTGATAATTCTTATATTAATACGATGTTTTTGCCTTAAAGTAAGGAATCGATAGTTATAAGGCATATTTCTAATTATAGTACTAAGAAACCTTGTTCTCAAATCACTGAATATTATTGCAGACCTCGACATTACGATATATTATGAACCTAGATAATCTCGCTGGCATGTCTCCCAAAGAAGCTGAGTGCAACAATCCATGTCAAGTACCATAATGTCCACTATAATGAGCTATATGATGCAGCACTTTATGCAGAAAGGACTCGGCAGCTTCATGAATTCCGGCGGAAATGATAGAAGCTCAATGCAGTCCTCATTCTCCGAGCTAGAAGGAGGACTAAATAATGACTCTCATCATCCGCTGATCCAACAGGTAAAGAATAACTGCGGATTACAAGATGACAATCAGGCAAGAATGTATACACAACAGGCTACAGGGTTTCTAAGAGAGAATGCAAACAATGACCCTCAGGGG
>DAINRW010000056.1:0-8190 GCA_036741615.1 Nitrososphaera sp. | reverse complement strand
TACACCGAGTTTGCTAACCCTCGAAGATGTGAAAGCACGAGCTCATTGTCTGACTGAATACTGTTTGCAATCACTTGTATTTGAGTTAATTGTCGATCTCTTTGCTGCTCAAACAGGCTTTGTCTTACATCTCTTTGAACATCATAACTGCTGTAAAAAAAGGCGACAACAGAGACAACAGCTATTGACACTATAACTACCATTGCGATTTCCTTCTCTCTAAAGGAGTATAGTCTCATGTCACATATTCTTCTTGTATATTAGTTTAGAATAGCTTTTAGTTAAAGACATCGGTGAGTACTGATAGAACAAAACACTATGGGAAGACTACAAGGTCAAATGCCTAAGGGATATCAAAGTTTGTAGGCTCTATCCTCCTTTCCAATTAATCTAGACAGAAAGAAAGGCTCATCAGGCTTCATGGTATTGCTAAGGTCCTGGGTTCAAATCCATCCACCCGGTCCACTTTTATCAATCTAGCTAACTACAGCATTAAATTGAGCTCGATTTTAATAACTGTCGGGGACACACCATAGCAATGTATTGGACAGACGAGAAAGAGCTATGATGATTGGATAATATCTGATATTTCTAGACTTGGCATCTTGTCTTGCTCTTATTCCTGCTACTACCTATTATCAGGAATATGACTGCAAATCTCTTATAATGTGGAGTTGCTGAAAGTTCAGCTTGATATGACATTAGGAGAAAAACTCTTTGAAGAGAATGGTAATGTAACAGGGTTCAAAGTGACGAAGGTTCACCCATTAGAGGGAGTGACCATGGAGGTGAGCTTTACATCTGAAATAAAAGGAGTAGGCAAATTTCCTAGCGGCAAAAATTTAGGGTCAGGTACTGTGACTCAATATCCGCACGGTATAGTTGACGGTAGTTACCAAGGTTCGCTGATGACAACAGGTGAAAGTGATAGTAATGACCAATTTGTATGGTGGGCTCATGAAAAGACCAAAGCGGTAGAAGGTGGAAAGTTCAAAGGATTAACTATGATGACAGGATTTACGAATTCAAAAAAGTTATCTTGGATGAATAATCTGATTATAGCACTTGATTTAGAAACTAATCCTGAGTCCCAAACGTTTAGGGCAATTGCATATGAATGGAAATAGTACAAAGAATAAGAAATAGAGAAGCAGAACGAGAACACAAAAACTGCTGATGAGCTAAGGCCCTGGGTTCAAATTTCACTCTGTCCATTTCTTTTTATTTGGAAAACTATAACACGTTTGGAGCTTATTTTTGGTAGTTGTCGGATAAAATGCATAGAACTGGTAATTGCTACCTTGTTGCCAATTTCCAAATACTATCAAAGTAATTGCGGAAATGCCCCCCTATTTCTTTTGAGGATATAAGGATGCCTGTTACATTTTCCCATGATACTATCAATAGTTTGTCCTTAAAAATATCCATTGTAGCTGGAAGAGGAAAATCAACAAATCTCATTCTTACACCCTTTGCAATCTCTGCATAATGCTTTGATTGCTTGAAATCAAGCGTTGCAATTCCTCTTTGTTGTACTTTCTTCTTCTTTTGGAATAGGTATAATCTTGAATAGAATGGACTTGCTATTGGATGGTATCCTTCAAATGGATAAAAATAATACAACACATCTTTTGAAGTTGCATTTCTGAGAAGTATCTCGTAGGCTGTTCTTATTCCCTTCTCTCCGGTAAATATTTCTGCCATATCGTTTTGTCTGTTTTTATCAATAATCTTGGCAAGTTCAGGAATTACCTTGTTGGCCGTATCAAACTGCTTACGGACCTCTTGCTCTTTACTTTTGATATATTCTTCTAACCTAAAAGGTTCAACTGCGTTGAAATACTTTATATTTCCGAAAATGATGTGGCTGACAAGACCCTTGGATGAAAGCCTGTCCAGAACATCGTATACCTTAGAATATGATACATTAGAATCCTTTACAATTTGTCCAACTTTTGCAGAACCCAACTTTAGCAGCGTCAGAAACACTTTTGCCTCTCCAGACGTTAATCCTATACTGATTAGGTCATCTAACATGCTCATTCTTCTACCCCCGTAGGGGGGAATCGGTACTTAAGTAGCTATTCTTTTACTTAATGAAACATGACGACAGCGAGTCAACAAAAAGAAACTGATAGTACAACTCCTCGAAAGGTCATAGTAAAAACAATGACTGTAAATAGAAGCACCGATACTGTGTTTGAATTCTTTAAGAATATCAAGAACATGGAAAGCGGTGGACTCCTTAAGGATATTACAAAAGGCGAAGAAGATGACTGGTGGAAATTTCATACTCCTGCAGGAGAGGCAAAGCTTAAACTCGGTCGGGTAGAGCAAGAATTAGGCGTTATTGACCACGTATTTGTCGGTAATGGATTAGTTTGGCATGTCTATGTACGAATAGTTCCTAACCAAGACGGTTCTACAGCTTCATGGACATTCATAAGGCCTGATGGCTTGAATGACAAACAATTTGAAGAACAGTTAGCTGCCTTTGATATTGAAATTGAAGGATGGAAAAAAGCCCTGGAGAGTACAAGTTAGTGACACTACGCATTATGAATAGTGCATTCCATAGTTGCCTGCCTTTAAAGAAACTGAGGCCGTGGGTTCAATCCCGTGCTGTCCTCTTTTCCTACCTAATATTTATCTTGCAAATGCAGTAACTATCAACAACAATCATCAAAAAATTCTAAGAGAGTGAAGATGAATAAATCATCCTACGGATGTATGGGATGCTCGTTGGTGTAAGCTCACATGATGATGATGATGACGATGTCTGACTTGCTTCTACTCCCCTAAGCCTTCGCCTCCTCCCACCACTATTTGTCCAAACATTCCAGGGTGAAACGCACAGAAATAGTCGTATGTTCCAGGCTCGTTAAAAGTGACTGTAAAGCTCCCTAGTACTGGGAATGGAGATGGAGGGAACTCTTCCGTTGGTTGTTCCTGTTGTGTCATTGCTTCCTCACCAGGTGAAATCGGCGGTGTAATAGTCGTTGAATTGGGGAATGTATCTTGGCTGTTCTCTGTTGCTAATTCCTCTTGTGGTGATTCTCCTTGTCCTTCTTCTGGAAATAGTTCCTCAAGTATTGCATAGCCATTAACATCGAGTATTATACCTGAGCTGACGATTCTTTCAGTGCCGTCCATTGTATAGCTAGTTGAAAGAGGAGATGGCTGAGGTCCTCCCTGAAATGCCTCATCCACCTGACGCATCTGCTGTCTAAGCTCTTGCTCTTCTAGATATATTACGTTGTCATTTTGGTCTACAACTGCAGGCTGCCATGCTACTTTGTTCAAGCCTATTATGGCCTGTGTTGTACCATCCATCGCCGTAAGGTTTTGGATCATAGGTTCACCTAGGTTATACGGTGGCGCAAGTAATAGCTCTTCAGAGACATCTGTTGGCACCTCCCCTCCGAGGACGTCTGAAGGCAATGTAAATGGCAGCCAAAGGTCTGATAATGTTGTACCATTGGTTAAATCAAATATGACGTTGTGGGGTTCGATAGATCCGTTAGGGGCATAAAATGTAACACTTTGACCTGGTTGTATTTCTGTTATCTGCGGTGAGAATTGGTTAACTGAGAAGGTTATGTTCCCTCCTCCAACTGAAACTCGTTGTGTTGTATTGTCAGAGCCCGTAGGAGTGATAGTTGTAGTATTGCCTTGATCAACTGTCGCAATCGCTTTTTGCTTGAATAATTCAGGAGCTACTGAGTTTATAGATGCCATAAGGAGAATGATCACCATCGTAGCCGTTATGGCAAAAGATCCTGAAAAAAGTCTGGTATTCATTGAGTATTTGAAGAAGTAATTTGCATTTAAGAGATCATCTGGCAGGTTACTTATCTCATTTCAGAATAAACTTCGCCTGAAGTACAGGATGCGAAACATATAGAAAGAAAGAGAGTTGAGTCGGTGGGATTTGAACATAACTTTTCTCACATATCTATGCCATTCTTATAGAGAGATGAGGCTTAAGAAAGTTGATCTGCTGAGGTCCTGGGTTCAAATCATACCACCCGGTCCACTTTTATCTACTAGGGAAATACGATATTGATTTGATTCAATTTTAACAACGATCCGACAAATTTAGCAGAGCAATGGTTTTTCAGTAATTTTTACATATAATGACAACCAAAGATGCTACCGAAAAGGTAAAGTTCAGCAGAGATTCTTTCTTCGGTAGATGGTACAGCAGTATATCATGTTAATTCGGTGGACAGAGCAAGGGATGAGAAACGCCAAGGATACAACAAATCGTACAGACGCAGCGAAGAGAGAGGCTGAAAGGATTGGCGGGAAACTTACAGTATATTGGACATTTGGCGAATATGATATAGTATGCATCTTGGAGGCTCCTAACGACGAGGCAGCAATGGAATTTGGATTAAAAGTTGGCAGTCTCGGCAATGTTAGGACCACAACGTTAAGGGCATTTACCGAAGAAGAGATTGCAAGAGTCGTTAATAAGCTAGGTTAGCATGCCGTAGCAAATTATTATCTCGCAGCGCTGTTTCTCAGCGTCACTGACATATAGATGTCTACAACTTTTTAGATATAATAACAGACAGTAGTCTTGCGTCTTACCTCGAAGTCGGTGAATAATGCAGTCAGAGAGATAGTCTCCTGTATGAAGAATAGAGCTTTTGGTGTAGGTTCTCACAAAGTCAGTATTCTAAGTATATAGGGATAGATGGAATCTCACAGTGGGTTAGATTCCTCACAACAAAAAAGCTCTGTTTAGCTGAGGTTGTGAGTTCAAATCATACCACCCGGTCCATTTTTCTGTGAGGAACTACAGCATTAAATCACTATTGTTCTAGGAAGTTGTCGGACAAAAAGCTGTTAATTGATTTGTTAAGATAATCTTAGTGTCTCAAGGCGTCCCAGTAAAAAGGAGAAATAACAAATAGCTATCAATAACTTCTTCTCTAATTCTCTCTATTCTAATTCCCTTCTTAGTCATTTTTATCTTTTACATCAGGTGGTATGATCTCAGGATTCCCATTGTTCTGGAAATGTGGGCACAAATTTCATCTTCCATAGTTATGGCATCATGACGCTCTGCATTTTTACGAAATGGATAAACGACTTCGTCTGCAAATCTTACTCCTGTTCTTATTTATCGAAGAATCTAGATTAGCATTTGAAAATTAGTAGTAGAAAGGTCAGCATCTAAGAAATTAATCGCCAGCTCATCTCATCTATTTAGGATGATGGGAGTAGTAATAATAACATGACGCAGGATCAGATTGAATTCAGAGCAGAATTTACTGTACACGAAGGAAAAATAGAAGAATACAAGAAACTAGTACAGGACATGAGCAGACTAGTGAAGGCAAACGAGCCAGACACAATAGGCTATCAGTTTTATCTTAATAGTTCTGAGACAAAGTGTATTGTAAGTGAGACATACGCAAACTCCGAGGCTGTATTTGCCCACAGTAATGGCGTTGCATCGCAAACAATACTTCCAAAGATTTTCAATGTATCTAGGATAAGTAGATTTGAGGTTTACGGGAACCCTAGCGAGGAATTACAAAGGGTGCTGACAAGTTTTAGTCCTGAGACATACATTCTATTTGCTGGGTTCATTCGTTGACCGTTCTGCTGTGACTTTTTTCTTCCTCTATCGTCAACTTCACTTATAGGGTCAGGCTACAAAGTATGTAAAAGAAATAGCGTGGAGCGAGTGAGATTTGAACAGTGTGTTTTCTTTCCTTTCATGGCTCTGCTGCCACTTTAGATACATAATTAGAACAAGCATAGAAATCTGGATGGCTAAGGTCGTGGGTTCAAATCATACCACCCAGTCCACTCTTATCTACGACGGAACTACGGTATCAAAATAGGCTTGCTTTTACTAAATGTCCGACAACTGCCTAGAATTAGCGATTAGCTATCATGGTGATAGTCTAAATTCTATTAGCCGATATCGGTAAGGAGTCAATTTTATTGCTTTTGCACCTAGGACATCTTTCAATTGTTCTATTCTTGTATAGATTTGATGCGCACCAGAGGCAAGACTGGCAAATCTGAAAAATGATTCTGCTGTATTTTGAGTGAATGTAATGATTCTCTGTTTTTCTTCTTGAAGCAGCTGAATCACTTGAGTGATCAATTAGCTCCGTCCTATAATCTTCAAAATTTGATGCGAACGTGCTTACACTCATTTTTGGCTCGTAGCATTCTTTCACTACTGATATTTATAGCTTGACAAAATCATTTCGAGGTCAACAGTATAGAAAGCACGCCCACTGGATTCTTCTACTTTTTGATCGTATCCTTGATTTTTGGGCACACTACACTTCTCAATATGACATGGACGTCGTGAGGCCAGTAACAACAAAAATTCGTAAGATTAGTAGCCAGACTCTTTACTTATGCCCGGCACGGTATTTGTCTGCTTTCCTTGTACGTCCAGGCCGTGAACGTCGTCTTTGTGTTTTTTCAATTCTTGCTCGGAAGAAAACGTTGGTTGATCTGGACAATCAAGGCATTTGAAATTTCCTCCCAAGTCTTTTGGTGTATATGGTGGTTGAGCAGTAGTGCTTGTAGAGCCTGTTGGTCCTGTTGACGTAGATGCCATATAATACCTGAGGAAAGCATCAGATATATTGATTCCACGAATCGATTGCAAAAAGGACTAGAGAAAACAATCTTCATGCACATTTTTCATTGGGCATCTTATTTGAGATCTGTTAAATTCATAGAAACCACCACATATTGTCGTTTGCATAATATTGTGTTCAAGAGAAGTCCTATTATGTATCATGTATGGCAAGCGCTCAGGTTGTGAGTTCAAATCCCACCCCGTCCATTTTTTATCAATCTGGTAAACTAAGGCATCGAATTGAGCTTCTTTTTTAGTAGTTATCGGACCCTAGCCTGTATCACTCTGTATATATGTTTGAATAATCTAATCAATCACTTGTACTTTTCTTGTACCAATTTGATCAACCACATAAAAGTCGTCAGCTATTCGAATAATATCTCCAGGAGATATGCTAGTATGCGTTCTTTTCTCTCTTAGCAAAATTCCAAATGGTCTTTCTTCATTCTCCTTAAACTTTAGCCAAACTCTGCCTGCATTAAGAATATTCTTAAACTCACATTCCCAGACTAATTCATAGATAGTATCTAATGCCTGCCTACTGATTTTATGATCTTTTAGGATGATTTCAACCGTATCTGGCTCCTTGGAAAAGTAGACTCTTACTTTCATGAATTACATAAGACCTTACGTGGCTTGGTATACGATATATTATAGATGTGTTCTCCTTCAACAGCTGCCATTTTAGATAGGCGATAGAGGACAGAGGTCGTGGGTTCGAATCCAACCCAGTCCATTCCTTACTACGAGGGAATCATGGCACTATTTGAGTTCTTTTTTGGTCATTGTCGGACAAATTTAGCAGAGCAATGCCAATGCCGCTTCCTGCCATTTGTCGACACTCTTGACGACAAGATTTGAAAAACTTGCAGCTTTCTGTCGACAACACCTTCTCTTATCGGCAACCCAAAAAAGTATACCAAATGACCACTTGAACTAGGAGTTATAATGATGATGGGATAGCAGCGCTCACAGCAACTTAATCAAATGCAAAGACAGACACATTTCATGCATTCTGCATTCATTAAAACACTGTTACGTATCAGAATTCTGGTTAACAACTAAAAGATTCTCCTCTGTTCGGTGCCAAGACAGTTGTTGCTGGATAAAGAAAAAGATAAAGAACAAAAATAGAAGGGCTGGATATTGCTGCCAGCTTTCAGCCATTATGCCATACGTTTTATTGCCTAGATGATGCTGAGCCGTTCCCGTAATTACTGAAGGTTGCAGCTCATTTTCAAGACGCCTATGTCCTTCAATAATACTAGTTGGTTTCATCATTACCTGTATCAGTTACAATGCCTGTCTGTTATTGATGACGTTATTGAGATTCTATTGTCCTCCTCCTAATATGTCTCCTAAGCCTTCTAGTGGTCCGCCGCCACCGCCGTTCCCACCTTCTGTGCCGCCCGTAGTTGTTCCATTACCTGCTCCTCCTCCTCCACCATCTGTAGTTCCGCCTGTTACTCCACTTGGAATACCACTATTATTATTCATGTTGCCCTCCGTTATACCGCCACCTGTCGTTGTGGCATTTCCTGCCATTCCACCTGTGGTCGTTGTTGTCT
>DAINRW010000055.1:0-8209 GCA_036741615.1 Nitrososphaera sp. | reverse complement strand
GTTTTGGGTTCGTCTCTCTTCCTTCTCCTTTCTTTTCCTTGCCATTCTTCTGCTTATCTTATTGTCATAATTTATTGCCATGATTTTGAGGACATGAGATAAGTTCCTAATATATCGTGATCGTTAGCTCATAATGCGGTACTTCCCCCGATTATTTGATTACTTATCGTCATTTTGTTTAGAGTCGAACATCTGGAGGATAGCAGTATACTTTCAGTGAAGTGAGCCACGCTTTAACTGAATGTTCACAAGTTGCTCCTGAGGGCGGATAATCATGTCTAATAGACTTCGAATCCCACTCGATTACAAAAAACTTACGACAAACACTAACTGAATTGTGGTAATTGATCCATTCAAAAACCTTTATCACTATTCAGCATCAATTAACCAAAAATCAGTAAATGTCTCGTTAATCGAGCTCGCTTTTGTAAGCTGAAGGAATAATTTGTTTTTAGTTGCTTGTTTATTACTTTAAAGTATGGGGGCTTTGGACGAATCACCCTAGCATGCAGATAGTATCAATTCATGCTCGTCCAAGAAGAAATAATTAACCGAATAAGTTTAGGCAATTGTAAGGACATACTGGAGAACTTCCCTGAGAATTCTGTCCAGTTGACAATAACTTCACCTCCGTACAGAAATGCGATCGACTACGATAGCCATGTATCGCGAAGCGGCGCTAACTATCGAGGGAAGCTAAACCTCGATACAAATGAATATCTCAATGATATGACAGACATCTTTGGCGAGAAAGTTTATCGTGTCACAAAGGATGGCGGCTATTGTTGCATTATCATAGCAAATGAAGTCGTTAATGGAACGATAGTCCCTTTACCTCATATGCTGCTATCTAGGCTTGTCCAACCTTTTGGGAAATGGCATCTTCATGAGGAGATCATTTGGCACAAGGTGACTGGTGGCACAAACAGATACGGATCCTTCATTATCCATCCATATCCAAAGTATTATCGTGCTAACATTATGCATGAGTTCATTCTGATATTGCGTAAGGGGGACGTCAGTACAGGTCGGACTAATAAAATAGAGATCCTACCTGCTACACATGAGGAGTGGACGAGGGAAATAGCTAACTCCGTTTGGCATATTGCTCCAGTACCACCCGGTTGCATCAACCATCCCTGTCCGTTTCCAGAAGAAATCCCATATCGCTTGATGAAGCTCTATTCATACGAGAATGACCTTATACTGGATCCGTTTAATGGGAGTGGACAGACTACTAAGGTAGCTCATCACTTTGGGCGTCGCTACATGGGGATCGATTTGATAACAGAGTATGTTGAGCTGGCCAAATCACGGATAGAGAGGGAGCCTATTCACATACGAAACGAGGCTCTCATCGCTAATTGGAGAAAAATCCCGTCACACTTTACAAAGAGAGGATAAATTTTACTATCGCACAATTGACAGACTCATTGCGCTAGAGTAAAATACAGAGCCAGGAAGTGCTCTTTTAGTATCTATGTCACACCTTTAATAGGATGGTATGACTTAACATATTCATGTCAGCTGCAACTGCAGGATCCAAAAGTCCTAGGCAGCATCGTTGTCCCGTTTGTGGCAGAGTTTTTGAGTCAGCAGACGTTCTCGAAGCACACAAGAGAATTGATCACGGCTCGCACAGCTCGCCCCCTGCAGGCGTAGGATAAAAAGCAATTAATTCTACCTCCTTGTTGCAAAGCCAGTAGCTTGCCTTCTAGGATATGCGCATCCATAGCGCCGGAAGATGCTAATTCTGTTCTGAAAAATGCGGACCGAGCCTTTGACTTCGGAGCTGACTACGTGGAAATCCGTTTTGATTTTGTTAATCCTGATCTTTTGCCCGAAACCCTACAAGCTGCAAAACGCATCAAAGATAGAGCTGTATATACTATGAGATCGAAAATTCAGGGAGGAGTGTTTGCTGGCAGCGAAAGAGATCGCCTGCAGTGGCTTTACAGGCTTGCAGAAGAAGAGCCGATGCTACTTGACGTAGAACTTGATACGCTACAAAAAAATGACGATCTGGCAGATTTCCTAGAAAGAAAAAGAACCCCTTTGCTTGTGTCCTGGCATGATTTCGAGAAAACTCCCCCAAGAGATAGCATCTCTGATATTCTTTCAGAGATGAGGACCTATAGTAATTATGTCAAGATTGTGACGACCGCACATAGCATCGACGATTCTATGAGATTACTAGAGTTGTACGAGACTGCGATAGGATTGTTTCCCATCTTTTTTGCTATGGGTGACGCAGGTGTGTTATCAAGGCTATTGTGCACTATAATTGGAAACGCGCCCTTTACTTATGCCAGCTTGGATAAAGTACTTGCGCCAGGGCAATTCAACGTCCAGCAGATGAAGAAGTTGTATGACAAGATTAGCGGAGGATCAAAGGTATAACTACTTTCTGAGATATATCTATAATTCTTCAACGATTTTATGTATTGGTAACATAACATAAATAATCGCATATTGATCCTGATTTGGGTCCCTTCCTGCAAATTTTGTTTCCACGGTATATATGTAATAGGCAGTAAATATTTGCTATATCCAATGCAGGCTTTAGCGAAGACTTATTGCATCATAGGCGATCCAATACATCATTCACTTTCACCGGCCATGCAAAATGCGGCTTTTGCAGCAAAAGGCCTCAACTCTACATATATTGCATTTAGAGTTCCACAGAATGAGCTTAAAGAGTCGATTGAGTCCTTGCGGAGCATAAATATTGCCGGATTCAACGTTACGACACCTCATAAAACGAACGTTATGAAATATCTGGAAGAATTGGAGCCTATGGCAAAGAAAGCATCAGCAGTAAATACTGTTGACAACATAGAGGGTATATTCAGAGGATATAACACTGACGTGTATGGTTTTATTGAGCCGTTGCATAAGCGTCACGTTGATTTTAGGGGAATGCATGTTCTCCTCATTGGATCGGGCGGGGCTGCCAGGGCAGTCGTTGTCGCTCTTGCTGAGGAGAACGCTATAGCCAAGCTCATAATCGCAAACCGAGATGTTCAACGAGCAAACGAACTTGCCACGTTAGTCGATAGGCTTGGCATGAAGTGCGAGGTAGTACCCTTTGAGAAGGCCACAGACTTTTCTTCTGCATGCGATCTGATAGTTAATGCAACAAAATTAGGAATGAACAATGAACCCAGTGTGATCGATCATCTGCATATCCAAAAGGGAAGTATAGTATACGACATCGTATACAGTCCAATGGTCACAGATCTCATTGAAAACGCCAAGTACGCCCAGGCAAGTGTGGTATACGGATACGAAATGCTTATCGAGCAGGGTGCGAAGGCATTTGAGATATGGACTGGATTGTCTGCGCCCCGGGATGCAATGAAAAAGAACCTGCTTGGGATCTTTGGTGAGCCGATGTGACGGCAACACCCAAAAAGGCCAGAGCAATTGTACATGGAGCAGTTTCAATAGTCAACGCCATAGCCACCGGAATGGGCTCCGCACTTGGAATATCGCTCAAGGTTACAGCTGAGGCTCAAATTCAAACGGGCCATGGCATTAAGTTTACCGCAGGCAGAAATGGTGATAGACTGATAAAAAATATTATCCAAAAGACCATACCAAAAGAAATCATCGATGGCAACATGATAAGTATAAATGTCGACTCGCAAATCCCATTTGGATATGGTCTGAAGAGCTCGAGTGCAGTTTCAAATGCTGTGGCGCTTGCTTGTAGCCGGATAGCAAAGGAAGCAGAAATTGATGATTATGGTATTCTCGACGTGTCTACTGGCTCCTCACTTGAAGCTAAAGTTTCAATGACTGGAGCTTACGACGACGCCACTGCCTGCTACTTTGGTGGCTTTACCGTTACAGACAATTATTCTAGACGGCTAATCCGCAAGGAGAAGGCGCCAGAAAACCTCTACGCGATCATCATGCTCCCTACGGACTCCTCAAGAGGAGATATCCATAAGCTCAAAAACTTCTCCGACCTGTTCATTGATGCTTTCGAGTTGGCCGAGTCGGGTCAGTACTGGAAGGCAATGAAGCTCAACGGAGTTCTTGCTTCTGCAGCCCTTTCATCAAGTTATGCACCGGTACTGGATGCGATAGAGCACGGTGCGCTTTCAGCCAGCATATCCGGAAATGGTCCATCCATAGCTGCTGTAGGATACGAAGATACAGTTGAACAGATTGTTGAGGCATTATCTGAATTTGACGGAAGGATAATCGTGTCCAGGGTAAATAACGAAAAGGCGGTAGTGAATATCGTAAATGACTAGCATAGAAGTGAGAAGGTCCAGGGTAAATGGAACTCTGCGTTGCCCCTCCAGCAAGAGCTACACTCATAGGGCGATAGCAATATCCTCACTTGCTGATGGGTTTTCTACACTGGTGCACGTACTCCTCGCCCGTGATACTCTAGCAACAATAACAGGTTGTAGTGCTTTTGGCGCAAAAATAAAGTACGATGCCACAGAGATGGGAATAGAAGGCAGCGCTCACTTTCACCCCCCAGACAATATAATTAATGCAGAGAATTCTGGAACCACAATAAGGTTGCTAACTGCTATGTCAGGTCTCGTCAGAACTGGGTATACCGTACTGACAGGAGATGAAAGCCTGCGCACTCGTCCGATGCAGCCACTGCTGGATGCTCTTCGACAGTTAGGGGTAGAGGCTTATTCCACTAAGGGAAATGGAACGCCGCCTATCATAGTAAAGGGTGCAGGAATAAAGGGAGGTACGACGGTCGTTGACGGCGGCATTTCAAGTCAATTCATATCTGCTTTGCTTTTGACAAGCATCTATGCTGATACAGAAACTACACTTAAGGTGCGAGGGAATCTCGTGTCCAAACCATATGTAAGTGCTACACTTGCCACGATGAAGCACTTTGGTGTCTCTATTGATCATAGTCCGGATATGTTGGAATACCATATTAAAAATGCAAGGTACCGCAGCGCGAAATTTGATGTACCTTGCGACTTTTCAACTGCAGCACTTATACTTGCAGCTGGTGCGCTCGTTGGAGAAAAGGTTAGTGTAAGAGGGCTCAACTTCGAAATGCCTCAAGGAGATTCGAGAATCATAGACATCTTGAAGCAAATGGGGTCTGTGATAAAAGTAGATGAAGCAAAGGGAGAGGTAACTATCACATGTGTGGACAGACTAGAAGGTGGTGACTTTAACCTTTCAGACACTCCCGATCTTCTTCCGGTTGTTTCAATACTGGCGCTCAAAGCTGCAAGTCCTGTCACAATAACAGGGGTGGCTCACGCTAGGGTAAAGGAAACAGATAGGATATCAAACATAGCAACCGAACTCCTGAAGTTTGGCGCAGACATCAAAGAATTTCATGATGGGCTAAGGATAACTGCTCCACCAATTATGAGAAATGCATCAGTAGAAGCGCATAACGACCACCGACTTTTCATGGCATTCACCATTGCCTCTATGATGACTGAGAAATCGATGGTTGCAGGAGCTCAATCCGTAGATGTTTCGTATCCTAATTTTATTTCTGATATGAAAAACATCGGAGGAATAATAGCACCTGCTGCCGACAGAGAATAACAAAAAGCCAATATATAGAACAGGCTCAACTGGTCTCAGTAAAGATGGTTGGCAGTATGATAGGAGAGCGGTTTGTCGCCATGAGCTTTGGCGAAAGCCATGGAAGATGTGTTGGCATAATTGTAGACGGTTGTCCCGCTGGCCTTCCTTTAAATGAATCCGACATTCAGCGATTCCTTGACCTGAGAAAGCCAGGCCAGTCGATTATAACCACCCAAAGAAAAGAAGAAGACAAGGTAGAGATCCTGTCTGGTATCTTCAAAGGGTTTACCACTGGGGCACCCATCTGCATGATTATATGGAATCAAGATTCAGATTCAAGGCCATATGAGATGATAAAAAATATTCCTCGTCCTGGTCATGCAGACTATCCTTCGATGATAAGATATGGAGGTTTTGCAGACTACCGCGGAAGCGGAAGATTCTCTGGAAGGTTGACGGCCACTCTTGTTATGGGCGGGGCATTAGCCGCCAAGCTCCTAAAGATAACGCTTGGGATTGAGACAGTCGCTTATACCATCGAAATAGGCGGAATCAGCGCAGGAAATATGACCAAAGAAGATATCGCTGCTAGATATAGTAACGAGGTAAGATGCCCAGACTTGCAAGCAGCTCAGAGCATGAAGGAGGCAATCATGCAGGCAAGAAAGTCGGGGGATTCGCTTGGAGGTATAATTGAATGCGTCAGCAGCGGGCTGCCGGTTGGTATGGGCGAGCCTATATTTGCGTCACTTGAATCGGATCTAAGCAAGGCATTATTTAGCATACCTGCAGTCAAGGCTGTTGAGTTTGGTTCTGGCTTTGCAGGCAGTAAAATGCACGGTTCAGAAAACAACGACAGTTATTTTATGAAAGACGGCAAGGTAATAACCAAGACTAATAATGCCGGCGGGATATTAGGTGGGCTTTCAAATGGAATGCCTGTTGTGATAAGGCTTGGGTTTAAACCTGCTGCTTCCGTAGCCAAGACACAGTCAACACTAGATATCTCAACTCATGAACAGACAGAGCTTTCTGTGCCGGGTAGGCATGACCCATGTGTCGTACCCAGGGCTCCGCCCGTTGTCGAGTGTGTGGTTTCTATGGTTTTGGCCGATCATGCTATCCGATCAGGTCTGATACCAATGGTCCTAAAGCGAGGTGGTCTTGTTGGATAACACGAACGAAGAGCTCGAAACCCTGCGTAATAAGGTCCGCAGCGTGACAACAGAGATAATGCGAGCCGCTCAAGAGCGTTTAGAGCTAGCAAGAAAGATAGGTGAAATAAAGAGCAAGTTTGGTATTGATATCCGGGATGAAAAAGTTGAAGAAGAGGTTAGGTTGAGAGTAATGTTGCTCGCAGAAGAGATTGGAATGAGTAGTGAGTTTGCGCTACAACTTCTTAACCTGTTGCTTGCTGAATCAGAGCAAGTTCAGCGGGAAAAAACCGAGCAGAAGGTTGTAGAAAAGCAGACACACCTTGCCATATTCTCTAAGGCTAAGCATCTTGAGGCTTTGGGCAAAAAAATAATACATATGGAGGTAGGCGAACCGGATTATTCACCGCCTGCAAGAGTTGGAACTGCCCTTGCTGAATCTTTCCCTATGAAGCTATATCATTACACAGACACTGCAGGAATCGCAAAGCTGAGGGATGCGATAGCAGCAAAGGAAGGAGGAGGAATCTCCAGGGATCGGGTGATAGTAACCCCTGGAGGTCGTTTTGCCGTGTTCGCTGCAATAACGTCCTTGTTGAGAGCAGGACAAGAGCTAATAGTCATCGAACCGGCATGGCCTGCCTATAAAGAATGTGCAGATTTTGTAGGTGCAAGGACAAAGATATTGAGAACAACACTCGAGGATAAATGGGCTCCAGACACTAAACGACTCGAAGGGCTCATAAATTCAACTACCAAGATGATTGTGCTGAACTATCCGAACAATCCTACAGGAAAGGTGCTCGATAAGCAAACAATCGAAAAAATTGTGTCAATCGCCAAAGATCATGGTCTTTATTTGCTAAGCGATGAAGTTTATGCTGACTATGTATTTGGTGAATTTAGTAGTGTACGCAAACACGATTACGCTAAGACGATCATAGTAGGTTCTTTTTCAAAACGGTATGCAATGACTGGATTTAGAGTTGGGTATGCTATTGCAAGCAAAGAAGTTATCTCAAAAATGACAAGAGTTCAGGCAGTTGCAATCACGAGCGTAGCAGAGCCAATGCAGTATGCCGCACTTGCTGCGCTAGACGTAGATCCATCAGAAAATATTGAACTAATGAAAAGGAGAGTTGGTCTTGTATATGATAAACTGAAGAAAATGTCGCTTAGATGCGTGGAACCTGACGGTGCTATGTATGCTTACCCCGAGCTGCCAAAGAGGGCGGAAGATATGGCACTGGTTGAAAGGTTGCTAGAAAAAGGTGTGGCCATAGCACCTGGCAGTGGATTCGGAGATTCATATAGAAGGTTTGTTAGAATATCTGCCTGCCAGCCGGAGAAGATACTAGAAAAAGGGCTCGAGGTAATGGCATCCGTCATGAGGGAGCAGATGTAAAATTGCACCATGTAGCCGTAGTAGGGGCCGCAGGTAAAATGGGCTCATGGTTCGCGAGTTATTTTGCCCATCGTGGTCTAGATGTTTCTGCATTTGATATTAATCGAAG
>DAINRW010000054.1:1946-8210 GCA_036741615.1 Nitrososphaera sp. | reverse complement strand
GCCCTATGACTGCTTGCGCATGGTTGATGTTTGGGAAATAACCTATCCTCAGAGTATTTTGCTCGCTTGTTTGTGTATTGGTGGCACTCGTGTCGTTGCCACCACCAAAAAGATTTGTACCTAGAATTGACGAAGGAGTAGATGAGACGATAACTGCAATAGCAATTGCTCCAGCAATGCCAAATTTTATTCCATTCTTCACAATGGCATAGGAAGTTGCGCGGAAATAATACTGCATCTTTTCATGCAGAAAATGTAGAATCTGTGCAAGAAAATAACAAGATACGTATAGTTAATGCAATATTAGCATATGTCCTGAACTTGATTCCGTAGCAGTCTTCTCTAAATCTACTAGAGATAATCTATAGGTACTTCAAGAAAAAATGGTTGGACATGATCCTCCATTGACAAGCTGGAAGCAAGAACTTGCTAAAATTTTTTAGACTCTTTGCGATGGTGGTGACCGGAAAATAAAAAAGATTATTGATGGTCAAATTCATTACAACTACAATATTTGCAGACACCATGGCCTTCTTCATCTATATGATGAAGCTCAAGATGACCACATTTGCAAAGATCTGCCTTAGATTGCAGAGGTTGCGTACTTGTTTGTTCTGTTAGTAAGTATGTCATAGCTTTAATCTAATTTCTTGCAAATATAATTGCGTTCCTAGATGCAATATTTTCAATCAATGTGTCATTATGGCATTATTTCTTCTACAAACCTTGTTAGTACTGGCTTGATGAATATTTTCAAATGGTAACAGGATTGGATTAGCAATCAAAAGTCGTCTTTACATATACATACCCTGAAAAATTACTAATGCAACAATTAGAGATTTAATACAAGATAGAGGAGTAATCACTGTAACAGAAATTGTGACACACCACGAAGTTAATTTTGTATATCATGTCGAACACTGAATTTATAGTTCTATCATATCAGTTTCATTATATCTGAAGCCTACTCAATCACTTGGCAAACATATCAAACGATGACGATCGCTGTTTTGAGCTAATTCTTTTATTATTGCGCTTATCTTTTAAAATAAAATCCTCATTGTTCTGTACCTATTTTTTTAAAGTAGAATTTAACTCTTCTATGAAGATGTAGAAAATGTATTACATACGCAATTCTTGCATCATGGTTACGCTGAACGTTGACGTTGTTAATATACTGTTGACTCAAGCAAAATTAATCATCATCATACTGCATATAACTTTCTTTTTTTGCATATACAGGAGAAATATTATTTCTCACTCAATTGTTATCAACTGATGTATAACAAGGCAATCTATGCTATTTTGGCTGCTGTCATTGCAATGTCTTTGGCCACAGCTTCAATTCCGACAACACCTGCATTCTCTCAAGTAGAGAGTGGGCAGAGTAAAACTCTAAGGATAGGATATTTCCCAAACATCAACCATGCGCAAGCAGTCATAGGGCTTGGTAATGGAGACTTTCAGAGAGCTCTAGGCGATAATGTACAAGTTACAACACAAATATTCAATGCAGGCCCATCAGCGATAGAGGCACTTTTTGCAAACCAGATTGATGTTACATACATTGGACCAAGCCCCACAATTAATGGGTATGTGAGATCTGGTGGAGAAGCTCTAAGAGTCATCTCTGGCGCTGCAAGTGGTGGTGCAGTCTTCGTCGTAAGAAATGACTCAGGCATTAACTCACCTCAGGATCTTGCAAATAAGAAATTTGCAACGCCTGAGCTTGGCAATACGCAAGACGTAGCGCTCAGGAATTTCTTGCTGGCTAATGGCTACAATACTAAGGACAAGGGTGGAAACGTGGAGGTGTTACCTGTCAAAAATCCTGACATAGTGACGCTATTCTTGACAAAACAAATCGACGGTGCATGGGTTCCAGAACCATGGGGAGAAAGATTAGTAAGAGAAGGAGGAGGTAAGATACTCGTAGATGAACGAGATTTATGGCCACCAGAAGGAAAATTTGTGACAACACACATAATTGTCAATCCAAATTATTTGGAAAATAATCCAGATGTAATAAAGAAATTACTTGAGGCGCACATTGACGAAACAAACTGGATAAACAATAACAAAGCTGCAGCAATAGATGCATTTAATGTAGAGCTTCAAAAACTAACCGGACAAACAATAGCAGAAGACGTGTTAAATGCATCCCTTTCACGGGTTGATCTTACATATGATCCAGTACGACTTTCTTTATTCCAAAACGCAGCTGATGCATATAATCTGGGTTTCCTTCCCGAAAATCCTGATGTATCTGGAATTTATGACCTGACAATTCTAGATCAGGTGCTTCAAGAGAAAGGCCTTCCTCCTATCTCAGGACTTGGTGCAGCAACTGGTAATGCCACAGCAGCTGCTAATGCTACTGATGCATTCATCAGTAGTGACACAGGATAATTAGCAGTAAGAAGAACCAGAGAGCTTGGAAAAAGTAAAAAGCAAATATGCAAAACAAATCAAGAGGGGAGATAATTCAATGAATTCAATCTCCCGCTTCCCCTTTTATTAATAAGCATTCTTCTTAGATACAATATTCTACTTTATTTGCCCCTATATTTTAGGATTGAATATCTCATCTCTGTCATTTTGATATAGATAACCCTCCATATCACAACAAAAGGAGCAGTCTTAGATCTTGAAAATAGGCACTTGATGCTTTTATTTCTCATCTTAGTCAACCAATACTATTGGCCGACGAATAATCATTTTCATAATCACTATACCAACTACATGTGCTCTGATCTTAGTTATTTCTCTTTATAGACTTGATGCAGAATATGCACATACATCAAACTAAATAAATACATTCATAATTTCAATGCAATATGTATGACGAGAAGGATGCACGTCTCTTGTATATCCGAGCTATAAAGCAATACATGGCAACTTCGAAGGACATTTCTACAGAAGAAAAAGCTGATGCAGATAGAGCCTTAGAAGTGTTAAATCAAGACAAAGACCCTGATAGGAACTGGGTTGCAATGTTGTGCAATGCGTTGGGCTATTATCTTAAGAGTCTCAAATCAATCGAGCAATTCATGATTTCTGACCCATTGTTCATTGGTTTTGATGGATCAAACCCTCTGTTAATAGCTCTGAATAGAGAGATCAGCTTCACATTGGAAGTAAAAGGTCATACTTGCCATGAGGATTATCCTAAACCTCGGTATTCTAGAATTGATTGGTAAGAAGAGCATCCGAAATGAGTTATCAGAATTTTAGTAAGCAGTGTGCAGTCAAAAGTATCTACCTAGTAGGCGTCTAATGTTTTGCAATCACTGCAATTGTAGCAAGAACACTGCATTTGATTGTTATCCGCTCTTCATGAGGCATATGACAACATTTGCCCTTTGGCGCAAAAAGAATCTCCGTGCTGGTGCTAATTTTATATCTATGCGCAAATCTTGCCTAAGTCATAACTTCAAAATAGATGACAGATCTGCATATACATAGAAAGGCTTGCTGGAAGAATACGCTAAAAACAGAATAGATGGAAAAAAACCAAGAAATGAAGGGAGAACCTATATTATTGATAAGTTAGAAGGTCTTGACAAGGAGAACCTCGAAGTACTCGCACCATTTGTTGATGCTGTAAAGATATACGGAGTTTTGCCACTTCTTATTTCTGAAGAAATATTGAAGAAGAAAATAAAATTTTATCACGATCATAATATCAAAGTCTCTACTGGAAGCACAATTTCTGAGTACATGGTATCAGAAAATGTATTCGAAAAGTTCGCTGAAGAAGCTGCGAAGATGGGCTTTGACATTATAGAAATAGGAGAGAACAATACACACTTGAACTTTGAACAGAAAAGAAAGCTTACTGAAAGCGTACTCGCCAAAGAACTTGATGTTCAATGGAAAGTTGGCAAGAAGGACCCGAGGCATCAACTTCCATTAGATGTTACCTTAGCCAAAATCGAAGAAGCAGTCAAACTAGGTTCGGATAAAGTAGTACTTGAAGCAAATGAGGGCATAAATGTTGGCATCTATGATGAAAAAGGTGTAATAAGATGGAATTTCGTTGGAGCATTGACTGCCAAGTTTCCTCCAAGCACGTTCATCTTTGAAGCACCTTTGGAGTCCCAGCAGTCTGCATTGATTGCGGAATTTGGTCAGCGAGTCAACCTAGCTGAAGTACGGATTGAAGCTGCCTCTGCTGTAGAGTCTCAAAGAAGAGGATTTCCAACAAAATCCGCATTCAGCGTATCTAATCTTAGCAAGAACCCTGAAGGAAGTCCAGCAGCCAAGTTCGTTTACTTTGTAATGAAATCAAAACATCCAATTGATCAGGTTGAGCTTATGAACATGACTAACCTCCCAAGAAGGACCGTGCAAAGCGCAGTGGAGGAGCTCAAATCACAGGGGTTAATTATTGAACGAAGTAGCTTAGATGACGCGCGAAAGAAGTTATACACTCCAATTCAATCAGAGTGGTTATAAGTTAACTATGTCTAAAACATCTCCTCCATACACGACCATGCTTGTAAGAATGGCTAAGAAAAACTACGTGAAAGACACAGCCCAGTCAAAGAAAGAACCAGCAAAGAAAAATATAACTCTGAATTTTAGAGCGAAATTTATATCACTTGTTCAATCCCTAGAGATGGTACTAATTATTATGTATGCATACTTTATGGTTGCAGAACATTTGCATAGCCATGAAGGATATTATTTTCCTTATAAAACACCAGTTGATGACAAAGAACGCTTATAAAAAAGGAGATTTCCTGTACGTAGGACGAAAATACTTGGCAAATACTACCTTTAGAGTGCAATCACACAAGTTCAGCCAGGAGAACATCCAGACTACACTTGTGTGTTCAAAATGTGACGAGGTCTTTTCCAAAGAGTTCCCCTTAGACCTCGAGGGTCAGACGATAGAATTTAAGTGTCCTGTGTGTGGCGTACCTGGCGAAGCAGATCTCCCATACAAAAGCGCGGAAGAGCGGGAAGAGCTAGAGGAGGACTTTGAAGAGGTAGAGGAAGAAGAGGGCGGAGAAGAATTTGACGAAGAATATTAGCTTATTGCATGGAGTAAGCTTTGGCCCTCAGTCTCGTCTAGTATTGAATCCTGAGAATATTCTATGTCATTGATATAAGTACACTATGGCTTCTGGTGGGTGCCAGAAAGCAAGAGAAATGCTATTGGCCGAGTTTATTTGACATATTGAGCCAACTCTGTTGCAACCAGCAGGCACCTCACGTATTTTCGAAGTTATTTTCGAGCCAACTTGCCTAGTTGAGCGAGTAATGCAGAAAGCTGAATTTCTGGATGTGCGCCAGCAACAAGCCTGTAGTCATATTCCGCCATTATGGCCGCAAACTCTTCTGGTTTTTCCATCCTCATTCCGTACGCCTCCTCATTTGCATACCTCATAAAGTCTCCCTCTGACATCCCATAGACCTGTGTTAGTTCAAGAAGTTTTGCTCTCGAGTCATTGAACTTACCAGACATTGCAAGGCGCAGTACTTCACCCACTTTTGACCTACCTGAAAGTCCGATAGCAGCCGCAACATTTGCCACAGATATTAAACCCATCCCGGCTGCAGCTTGCATAATGTTTATGGAGTGACGCAGGTCGCCACCAGTTGCCTCATATATCTGAGCAAGAGCCTTCTCTTCATATTTCACTTTCTGTTGTTCGCAAATCATTCCTAGATGATTGGTAACATCCTCCTTTGGCAAACGCGTAAATCTAAACACCACACACCTGCTCTGTATTGGCTCTATTATCTGAGATAAGTAATTACAAATAATAATAAATCTCGTCGTCCTTGCGCTGTCTTCAATTATTCGCCTGAGCGCAGTTTGGGCCTCAGAGGTCATCTCGTCAGCTTCATCAAGTATGATTATCTTGGGCTTACCATATTCTTTATCTCCTGCTAGCTTAATTGAAGCGGCAAACTCTTTTACACGCTCACGCACCATCTTAATACCCCGCTCATCCGATGCATTAAGTTCAAGTGTGTTCTTCCTCCAATCATCTCCAAGAAGCTCAGTTGCAATACAGAGTGCAGTAGTAGTCTTGCCAACTCCTGCAGGACCCGAGAATAACATATGCGGTATATCTGGACTTTTAATCAGGTTGCTTATGCCCTTGATTATCTCCTTCTGATTAACTACTTCTCGTAATTTCTTTGGTCTGTATCTCTCAGACCACATTAGGTTTGCCAGATCTGTTTTTTTGGCTGATTCCATCACAAAGCGCTTTCACTGAAGTTATTAAACCATTAATAGGTTCCTAT
>DAINRW010000054.1:0-1846 GCA_036741615.1 Nitrososphaera sp. | reverse complement strand
GATTCCATCACAAAGCGCTTTCACTGAAGTTATTAAACCATTAATAGGTTCCTATTTGCCTCTTGTAATTACCACTTTCAATCAAAAGACAGCTAGAAGCTAGCTACTAGCTTTAGAAAAGCTGTGCTGATATGATATATAATAAGTACCATGTTCTAAATAGCTCTTCCCCATGGTCAACATCCTTCATTCGGAGCCAAGGATTGAAACTATCCAAAGTATTTACCAGCTCGGCTATATGCTCGAGGAGGTCAGGGTGACATATAAAGAGGATGCTAAGATGAGCGTGGGCAATCTTGTGATCGATGCAAAAGAAGGCGATATGTCATCTCTTCCGCGTTGGGTTGCCAAGATTCTTGTCAAGAAGGGCACGATCGAAATTCAGTCAAACGATGCCACTGGCTACATATCACGGACTATGAACCGCGAGCGCATTGCAAAACCTCATGACCTCTCGGGTGTTGATGTTGACTTTTACATCAGAGTTAACGATTACCTCGAAGGTCTGAAGGAGCGGGAGAGGGAAAACCTTGCCATTTCCCTAAATACATTTGTAGCGTCCAGACTTGAAAAAATAGTCAAGCTAGCTGCCGCTTCATCACTCTCTCCAGAACTTGAAGGCAAACTATCTGCGGAAGAAAAGGAGCTATACATCCTAATACACAAAATTTCAACGAAATTCAAAAAGGGAGTGCTAAAGAGGTTTGTCTGAACAGCAGACTGCAGCAGCGCTTGCAAACGATTTGGAAAAGTTTCTCAAAGCATTCAAAGACCGAGATAGCGATTACAAGTATTTTGATAGGATCAATAACATGATGGCTTCAGGTGCCCAGTCTCTTATTGTAGATTATATTGATCTTGATTCTTACAACCCTCTGCTAGCTAAAGAGATAACTCACAAGCCTGATGAATATCTTGAGGCATTCAACGAAGCAGTGCTATCAGTACTACGCGAGATACACCCTGACTATGAGCAAGAAATCCATGAAAAGATTCGGGTCAGGATAGGCAACTATACTGTGCAAAAGGGGCTACGTGAAATAAACGCTGATTTGATAAATAAACTTGTCAGCATATCTGGCATGGTCGTGCGCTCCTCAGAAGTCAAGCCGCTTGCCAAAAAGATTGCATATAAATGCACAAACTGCAGCACAGTCACAGAGGCCCAGCTCAAAGGTCTCGTTATGAAAAAGCCAGTTAAGTGCCCTGCATGTTCTGAAAAAGAACTGGAAATGGATCCAGAGAGTAGTCTATTTATTGACTTTCAGCTGGTACGGCTGCAGGAGCTGCCTGAGGATCTTCCTGCAGGACAACTACCACATTACATTGAAGTTACTGTCATGAGTGACCTAGTGGATCAATGCCGCCCTGGTGATAGAATCATGCTCACAGGCATAATTCGAATAGAGCAGGAGCAGTTGGTTCCACAGGCTAAGACCAGCCTCTTCCGACTTCGTATGGAGGGAAATAACATTGAGTATCTCGGCGGCAGGGCAGGAAGCAAGGACACAAGGTCTGTTGAAAGAATTATGATAAGCACGGAGAATGAGCGGCAAATAAGAATTATAGCGAGTAAGCCTGATGCCTACGAAAAACTAATCGCCTCATTTGCTCCACACATTTATGGTCATGAGCCCATAAAGGAAGCAATACTACTGCTTATTGTAGGCTCTGTAACAAAGAAGCTTGACGATGGCTCGACCAGAAGAGGCGATATTAACGTGCTTTTAGTAGGCGATCCAGGTACGGCAAAATCCGAGATGTTGAAATTCACTGCAAAAATTGCACCACGGGGATTATACACTTCTGGTAGGGGTTCTACAGCTGCAGGTCTGACAGCTGCAGT
>DAINRW010000053.1:0-8227 GCA_036741615.1 Nitrososphaera sp. | reverse complement strand
AGGAAGGAGGCGGAGGGTAAGGAAATTATTGCTTGTTGTTTATCGTTAGAAAAAAATTAGTCCCTATCGATGTTCGCAATACTCCATTAAGCAAAACCGGGCGAAGCTCTAGTTTACTCTTTGCCCTTCTTCTTCCTCTTCTTCAATAGAACCCTTCTAAAGGAACTAATAGTAGAGCGGGCCTGGAGGGATTCGGCAGAAAAACCTTCAAAATTGAGACCCAACGAGCAGGTGATATAGAATGAAGATCACGATCCAGTCGTTTGATAACCGTATTCTTTGGATTGCTATGGGGAGAGACGCGGACAGATGTAGCTTAGTAGTCCTCATCTATACCTTCTACTGATTATTTGGATGTACAGGAATCAAAAGTTTCTTCCCTTCTAATCTAGTCAGACAAAATCTTTGCATCAGCATTTGTGCCGGCTACTTCATGATCTCCATGGGATAATTGATCGGAGGTCTCGTGTAATTGCTCTCTTTCTTTTATGGCCTTGTAAATTTCTTGCATCTTCCTGTGATGATCTGCTTTTGTATAATCTCCTGCTCTGTTAGCAATGTGTTCCATTTCATTATGATAGGCAATCTGACCATCCATGTCAGCAGAATTATTACCGGAATTCCTAGCCATGTCCTCTAGACACTTGTAATAATACATGAGCATCTATTTTGAGCGTTTGATCACATTTGATCATGCTCGTGTTAACGAAGAATGTCAAAAAGGCTCGATAGCCGAGACTCATATGTGTGACAAAAATAGATATATCTTCGTGCGTCTTAGGTCATCTTTCCTATAGCTGAAGTTCCTATCTTGATAGTGATTTCAACGGCTTCAGAATAAATTTCACGACTCAATGTACACATACTACTATAACTCATCACTATCAACATGGACGCTTTGAAACCTGTCCAACGCAAAAAGCCTAAGCTTTTGTAATACATATTGAATAGGCCTTTTCACCTTGGTCACTGCTGCAAGACCGATCTTGCATTGTTGTTGGTTCGAGCTTCACAGGTCACTCGTTAGATCCCGACTTCGCCGAGCGATCGTATCTCAGTGTCGGAGTGTCCAGCTGCTCGTAAGGGATTGACGATGTCCCGCATGAGGTCGGGCACGTAGCACGCGATCAAGTCTGCTGATTCGCTCTGCTGTGTCGGCAATATGCGCACACTTCTTAAGGAAGCCGGGATGATGCACGACTCAGCACGGTGAAGTGTCTCGCTTCCGTCCTCGTACTTGATCTGCACGGGCTCGCCTATATTGGAGACCGTCAGACAGCGCTGCGGGTGTCGCGGTTCGCAATGCGGCTCCGTTAGCTTCCAGCGTTCGAGCGCGAAGTGAGGTCCGGCGCAGCCCACCTTGTAACGGCTTGTGCTTTCACGCCGCAGCGTGAGTCCGGCGTGCGGGTGCGGTTGGTAGCCTGTGCGCAACTCGTCGAGCGTATCGTCGATATTCTTCATCCACTCGTCGAACGTGCGATTGTTGCCTTGCATATCTGTCGGCATCACATCCTGCGACAAATCAGATGTCTGCTGAACCTCGAAGATCAGTGTACCTGGTCCGAAGCTGTGGAGCACTCCCGCAGGCACATAAATGGTATCCCCTGCCTTTACGGGAAAGCGTGTCATCACCGAATCGTAGTTATGTAGCTGAAAAGCGTTGTGCAACTCGTCGTGTTTCGCGTCCACATTGACTCCCGCGATTGCGGTGGCATCGGGTTTCGCCCAAAGGATGTGCCACGCTTCGGTCTTGCCGTTCGGCTCACCGTGCTTTCGGCGTGCGGTCTCGTCATCGGCGTGCAAGTGTACGGGCAGCATCCCCGAAGCGTCGATAAATTTTTCGAGGATCGGGAAATGTGGTCCCTCCCACGCCTCGCCGACGAGCTCATCCGCGTAGTCTTCGGTGAGTTCGCTCAGCGTCTGCCCGGCTAGCCTGCCGTTGATGACGGTGCCGCTTTTGTCTTTATAGCCGCTTATCTCCCATGTCTCGGCGACTTTGCCTTTGGGCAGTCCAGGCTTGCCGAGCCGTTCGGCGATGAGCCGTTCGGCGAAGAGATAAGAGTTGACGTGGAATGTTAGCTTGATGGGGTACAGATTCATCTAGGCTACTCTCCCGCCTTGTACTGAACGAACTTTCGAGAGTAGAGATTCAATGCGCTGCATGACACTGCGGACATCAAACTACTGCACTCCCGAATAGCTCTTCACTATCAAGGCATCACAGGTAGACCGCCAGTGACAGGTATGTATGCACCTGAGATGTAGCTGCTATCCTCAGATGCAAGTAGCACATAGAGGGGTGCGAGTTCGGCAGGTTGCGCGGGTCGTTTTAGTGGAGACTCCTGCTCGCCGAACTGCGTCACTTGCTCAGTCGGCATCGTAGAAGGGATGAGCGGCGTCCAGACTGGACCGGGACCGACGGCGTTAACCCGGATGCCTTTTTCGGCGAGAAGTAGCGCGAGGCCGCCGGTGAAGTTGGCGATTGCCGCTTTGGTCGCCGAATATGCCAGCAGCTTCGGCTTCGGCGTCGCGGCGTTGATCGAGCTGGTGTTGATGATCACCCCGCCTTTCGGCATCTGCGGCACTGCAGCCTTCGAGAGATAGAACATCGCGTAGATGTTTGTCTTGAACGTGCGGTCGAACTCTTCCGAAGGAATCTCTTCAAGGCTCTCCCGCGTCATCTGAAAGGCGGCGTTGTTGACGAGTATGTCGAGCTTGCCGAACTCCGAAACGGCGCGCTCGATGAGTCGCTTGCAGTGGTTCTCTACTTGAATATCGCCTGCCACAGCAACGCACTTGTGCCCTTCTTTCTTCACAATACGGACGGTCTCTTGCGCGTCTGACTCTTCGTTCAAATATGAGATCAGAATGTCGGCACCTTCACGCGCAAACGCGAGCGCAACTGCGCGACCGATGCCAGAGTCGCCGCCCGTGATGAGCGCCGCTTTGCCTTCGAGCTTGCGGGAGCCACGGTACGAGTTCTCGCCATAATCTGGCTTCGGGTTCATTTTTGATTCTAAACCCGGAACGTCTTGCGGTTGTTCAGGAAATGTTGGCTTCGGCCCTTTTTCTATTGGACTTTGCGACATAGTTAAATCTCCTTGTTAGTTTTGTTATGATTACAAGGCTGTCTTTCATACCTTTGGCTTGATAGCGCATGAGAAAGGTCGTCCCGGCCGTAGTGCGGATTCTTACACCAATACCGCGGCTCGCCATTCGCGAGCTGCTCACCAGTTTTTACTGCCTCACAGCTCCTGCAGTTGGAGCAGTACACTACTACAACAGCCACGGTTTCTCCTACTCCCAAGGATTCACAACCAAGCCTATTCTCGGCCAACTCAACTTTTTTGGTACGCGCCACCCTGTTTTTTATCAACTTGCTGTGATTCAGACATAAATCATGTTAAGCCACAAGCAATTTAATATTGACTATGAGGATACAGTCATGTATGCTTGACTGATATAGGCCTAGAATCTATCGGTATTTGCAGAAAGCGGGCACTGATATCGTAACGGGCCCGGAGGGATTCGGCCGAAAAAACTTCAAAATTGAGAACCAGTCCAGCTAGAATATGGGCCCAAGGGCTGCTGTATACTGATGTCGGTTATTTGAAAAGGTTCAGAATTAGGGTAATTTGAGCTAGCTACAAAGGTTTTGCCAGTAAGGGTTCTGTAACGTCAAAGGCTCTTCATCTTCAAGCTGTAACAAGTCAAATCATGAATTGCACATTTTCTCACCTGTTGCTATTATTATGAACTACTACTGCTGTATTACCTTCTTTAAAGCATCTTGTGTGAGGAAGATTCGGACAGTTATCATTAGCATTAGGTATTCCATCACCATCTCCATCATCTTGTGTGGTAGTTCCAGTCATAGAAGAAGAAGAAGAAGAAGAAGAAGAAGACTGCGGTGTTGTTGTATCTCCTCCTCCTCTTTGAGAACAATCAACTGCACCATTGAAGGTTCCAAAACCCCCTAGGCCCTGACCCAGAAAGCCGACATAGATGGAATTCCCATTAGATGTACTACACGGTGTAACTATTGTAAGGATGTCACCTGTAGAAGCACAAGCAGAAGTGCCATTAGGAACATGATTTACGTGAGCGTCCAGATTAAGCCCCCCTCCTCCACTAGTGTTATTGTCAAATCTTCCACTGTTGATATTGCCACTATACAATATGTGTCCTCCCTCACCCCTGTCATTTATCTGAAATGTTCCACCAGTTATATCCACACGTTGGGGATTAGAAGAAGAAGGAGTTCCCTGTGCATCAAAGGTTAGCCTAGCCCCGGTACTCGAGCACTCAACAACGCCATCTACTGGTGGTGTTGTTCGGAAACTAAAATTGCTTTGAGCTTGCACTGGTTGAAGAAGATTAGAGAGTAGTAGTGGAATAGTCGTTGTCGTCAGCAGCAGGATTGCAGCAGAAAATGCGAATGAAATCGATATTTTCTTTCTCAAATACGATATATTTACCAAGATCTTGATGCAATAAGGTTTGGATTTATTTAACACTTTTTCTTTGGGCTCGGTCAGTTCAACAACAGCTCATTTGGCTGTATTGTTGTGAGGCGATAAAGTGACAGAACCTGTATTCAAATACCTAATAATCAAATTCTTTAGATTCTTCATCTTCTTTTCATAATAATTATGATTTCTATACTTCCCAATTTGATGCAATCAGATAAAATCTTACGGAGCATCTCCATCTACCGTGAAATAAGTGATCCGATAATATTCTCTATTCTATGCTACGCTTTATACCCTATCAGCAAAGCCATCTCAAGCCATTTCCAATAGCAATCTACGTCCACAAAAGCTATATCTCTAAGCCAACCTAGTTGTGTCTCCATAGGCAGTAGCCTGTTAGCTTTATCCTCTTTCTTTGGTGTATAACCAATAGCATTTAGAAAGCGAACATGAAGTTCTACAGAGGGCGATGCTACATGTTCAAGATTACAAAAAACTCCTGTTGGATTGAGTATATCATAAATTTCCTCATAGAGTGAACGCTTGCGCTCATGTTTTAAGTGATGAATGGCAAAACTTGATACAATAGCATCAAAATAGCCTAGGTCTGGTAGTGGCAAGCTAAGATCGTGTTCTATAACCTTAACCTTTGAATCATTAGCGAAGTGATCTCTTGCAGCTTTTAGCATAGTCGGAGATATATCTAAGGCTACTGCTTCGATATCTGGTCTATTTGTCTTTATTAATTTGATTAGTCGTCCATCCCCTGTACCAAGGTCTAGTATTCGATTTGCTTCTTTAGGAATATGATCAATTAAAACAGCTTCACCTTCAGTACGATGTGGAAGATTATCAGCTACATTCAGATATGCCAAAGCATTCTGGGCATTAGACCATTCCTTTGCAGATTGGCTCATTCTTATTATTTACGAGTAACAATAACCTAATTTGGTGTTCAAATACTTTTCTTATTTCTTCAATTGTTGGGGCACGGAAACTGGTGTAATCTACGGTTTCGGTGGAACCTGGAACGATATCGGTTCTTTAAGGAGATTCTAGTTATAGATAAAATCAGACAAGCTTTAAAGTTTTCTAACTTTGCACCAGCCAAAATTAAATGGAGTATGAATAATCGCATTAGGAATAATTGCAATAGGAATGCTTTGGGTTGAAAGTATCTGCATTCTTGCTTACTTCATTTAGAGGGAAGCGGATAAAAACTATATCTAAATCAAGAAGAGTATAGAAGAAAGGGTTGACAGCTTTCCTTTCGCAGTGTCGACTAGATGTTGCGAAAGTAGTGTTGCGTCTATAATTCAATCACTACCTAATTTCCTATACCTTAGTCTTTGTGAATAGCGCCTCGTTATTGCCAGGAGTCCTGTCTTGCCATATCACATAGATATTGTTCGCTGATGCTGCTATAGAAGAACATTCAGAAAATTCAGAGTTGTTACTTAGGTTAGTCGTTATTTGGTTGAAAGTGTCTCCATTGTCACTGCTTGACGCAAGAAAGATCTCTTCATTTTGGTCAGACAGTGGAACCTGTCCTGTAATATACAGCTGCAGTTCTTGTACTTGTTGAGATGATGGTGATGATAATAGACTTTGCTCTCCATATCCCTCACTATTATTGTTCCCTACTACCACAATCTCTACATTTGATGGATTCACAAAGTTATCGTTTTTAACTTCAGTAGCATTCGAAAATGTGTTTCCGTTATCCGTACTTTTCATAAAAAATAGATTACTGGTTATGTGGTCATAAGGAGAGCTTCCCCATACAACATAAACAGCATTATTATAAGCCGCTAGCTGTGCCTCACCGACTTTCTCGCCGTTGTTGTTTAGTTTGATAGGAGGACTAAACGTATTTCCTTGATCTGAACTTTTGACATATAACAGATCAGTTATAATTTCTCCTTCTCCTTGGGTGCTCCTGCTGTCAACCACATTCCACGCGATGTACACATTATTACTATAAGCTGTCACTTTTGGAAATGTAAAATCGTTATTAGTAGTGACGTTACGAGCGATGGTTATTGGATTGCCAAAACTTTCTCCTCCGTCGTTGCTTGCCGTAAAAAGAATGATTCCATTTCCTTGTTCGTCTTCATCTAACCATACAGCATAGACATTATTTTCAAAAGCTGAGAGCTCTAGATTGCGTGAGTTAGTATTAAGGGTATTACTTAGATTTATTGCCTCGCTAAAAGTAGTCCCATTGTCTATGCTTGTTGCAAGAAGTATTTCCTTGTTTCCTAAACTATTGTCAATCCATGCAACGTGAACCTTTTCGTCATATGCTGCTATTTGAGGATGCTCAGAGAAGCCTGGATTATTGGACAAATTAAGAACTTCTGTAGTAGTATCAGTAGCAGAGCTGTTAGTATTTCCTGCAAAACTTTCTCCCCAGTCTGCACTCTTCTTAATATATATGTCATAGTTATTGTTGCTTAAATCAGAGGTAGTAGAATCCTCCCATACGACGTATACATTATTTTCTGATGCTGCGACTTGAGGATAGACAGAATCGTTAGGATTATCTGTGAGATTTGTTACGTTGCTAAATCCAATTCTGCGAGCTGTATCTTGAGCTGAACTATCATCATTGTCTGTTCCCATAGTGCTGGCATCAGCAGTACCAATCATAGAAAAAGGCTGGAGAAAATAAGAATAGTTTAGAAATATGTTATAATCATTAGTGATGCTATGATTATAGTATGGAATAAGTGAAACAAAAAGAAACAACCCAAACACTGCCGACAAGATTGGATGCCTTAACGAACTAGTCTTTATCATGAGAATTAATATTTTTCAAGTTACATGAACGTCTAAAATTTGTTGCGGCTCAAAACTGGTGCGTGGTCAGTGGAATCCAAGATAAATTTGATTCTGTTTTGCCCCCCAGAATTAAATAAAATCCTATTACGTATTTACATATCTCTGCTTTCTAACCAATTGCCTATTTGACTAAAGGTCAGTTTATGGTAGTCATTTAAGTGTATAAGTAAAGAGATTAAGCTATGACGATAATAATAATCTGGTCTTGAACAAGTACACTTGAGATCCTCTTTAATATCACCACAAGCAGCAAAACTCTCTATCGTCTCTAAAATAGCAGACGGAATTAATTCTGCAGGATTTGCATTTTTGCCAGTCTGAATTTTGTTTGATGCTACTAAAGCTATATCATGTCCTAGATACTTTGATAGTACAGAAAGTGCACAATATTTCTCTCCATTTGCATCATAAAATGATCCAAATGTTTGAGGCGTATCAATTACTTTATGCTTGAAAATTGTGCTAAGCCTCGGCTGTATTTGTTGGTGGTTCTTAATTATGCTGGTTGATGGCGTCATTGTACGATCTTCCTTCATTTGTGATATCCATATACAACGCGACAATAAATGGATTAAATGATTTATCTCAAGTCCAAATGTACTTTGCGGGTTCGGTGGACTCAGAACGATATCGGTTTCTTTAACGGATTCTATTAATTCAGGTAGACTTCTTAGCCATAAAGTTTTCCTGACTTACTGTTGCCATTGAATGCTCAGTGTCCGGTCACAAAAGTATTGCAGAAACTGTTCATAGCTCGGCATCATCATGCTTTTCGATTGTAACATTGCTCACAATCGTCCCTGTCGTTACGATACCGATGATGGAACTATCGTGAACAACAGGCAAGCGATTTATCTTATGCTTATTGAGGATCCCCAATGCTTCTTCGACAGACATATCCTCATCTATGG
>DAINRW010000052.1:0-8463 GCA_036741615.1 Nitrososphaera sp. | reverse complement strand
GGGCATTATCAAAATGTTGTTCTCGGATTATAATGCTGGAATCTCCGGATAAGTGGTAGTCGCTTGATTGTATGTTTGAAAGTGTGTTGCTTTCTAAGATATTATCATGGCTTCTTACTGCTTCGATGCCATTTTCAGAATTAATGATAGTATTGTTGTAGACTAAATTGTTCTCTGTAAAGCCATCATCTGCCGGTTGAGGATTAGTCAGGCGTATTGCTTGCAAGGTCGGTCCTTCAATTGTATTGTTATATATCTGGTTATTTGGTGATTCTGCTATTGCTATTCCAGTAGTTGAATTATAGACATAATTATTTCTTGCAATTGAATCATGCATGTTTCTTGAAAAGAATATTCCATAATCGATATTGTGTTCTACCCGATTTCCTTCAATGAGAATGTTGTAGCAATCAAGAGAGCAGATTACACCGAATCGATTGTGATGAACATAGTTGTTCGTGATAGTCATGTTATAAGTTCCAGTATGAGGGTCTAAAGCATACAGTATGTTATTATAATATTCATTGCCGTCGACTACAATATTGTATGCTCCGTTAGAATAAAATGCCATCCACATATCATGAAACTTGCTACCTCTAATCACCATATCATGCGATGGCCCATCTCCGCCCCCGAGAAGATCAAATCCTCGTCGTCCAGGTTCAGCATCTCCCAGATATCCGAATTCGGAATTTATTATCTGAGATCCTTCACTACCTGCAAATCGCACATAGCCACGGGTAATAGTGCCATCCATGTTCTGTTGAATGATATCTTCATCTGCGATATCCCAAGATGTAATTTTTACACCATCAATCAGCATTTTACCATAAACTATTATCCCGTTATCAGCAGCAAGTTTTAGATATTGCAGGCCATCGTCTCTCAAAGACATTGCAAATGTGATGTCATCCGCTACCTCTAGGTTGGCATTTAGAATGTATTCTCCATTACCAAGATTCTCGAGAATTTCAGGGTCATTTATGGTTTGGACAACCTCTCCAAAGGAAGCATTGCAGTTTATGAGAATGGTATTTTCGTCCTCATTATAGTCTATACAACCTAGTTCTCCTGTTTGGGCCATAACTGAAACGTGTTGGGGATAATAATATGGCGTCAATCCTGTCAAAAGGAAGAGAAAGATTACAATAGCAACAGTGGTAATAGAATTCTTATCAAGATTGGCCATGCAACTGTTACTTTGAAATATTACGTAAGACCAATAATTTAAACTAATCATAGCTTAGTTTCTAGAAGAAACTTCGTATGGAAGCAATTGCGCTTCTGAAGGCCACTTCGATTCTTCTATTGCAAGTGCAATCCTCAATGATGGATTATTCTGGGAATTCCCATTGCGTAGTCGTCATAATCTCAACATGTTAGAGATCATAGATGCTAGGCATCGTAAGTGCACATCATTACTCATACGATGAGGCCTGCTCAATTATTTATCTAGTGAATAAACTGGAAGTAATTCTTCTTTTTCACTTTATCTAACTTGCCGATAATCGGAATCTTGTGGCCACAGTTCTCGCAGCAGTTGTTAGCGTCTAGGTTCCATGAGTCAATGCTAAAACCGTAGCGTCCTATGACTACAGCCCTACACTCTGGACAGTACGTATCTTCCAAAGGATGACCTGGAACATTTCCAAGATAAGAGTACTTCAGGCCCTCTTGCTTTGCAACTTCATAGTGCTTTTCAAGCGTTTTAACAGGTGTGCTTTCGAAATCCATCATTTTGTAATCAGGATGGAATCGCAGAAAGTGAATTGGAGTATCAGGCCCAAGTTCATCATACACAAATTTGCAAAGCTTTCTTGCTGCATCTAAGTCATCGCCCACTTGTGGCACTATAAGGTCAGTGATCTCGACATGGATCTTTGTCTTGTTTCGGATTTCCTTGAGTGTCTGGAAGATTGGGTCAGCATTTGGTATGCCGATATATCGTCTGACAAACTCTTGTTTACCGCTTCCCTTAAAGTCGACCGTGATGCAGTCGAGGAATTGACTCATCATACTAACAGATTCAGGAGTATCATAACCATTTGAAACAAAGATATTAAAAATTCCGCGCTTGTGCGCTTCTATGCCGCAGTCCTTTGCAAATTCTATGAAGATGGAAGGCTCATTGTATGTGTATGCGATGCCATGAGCACCATAGTAGGCAGCATTTTCTACGACCTGTTCTGGAGTCATTTCAGTACCTTCCACCTTGCGCCTCTGAGAGATATCGTAGTTCTGACAATATTGACAAAGCCAGTTACAACCTGTGGTAGAAATTGAAAATATGTCAGTGCCAGGCCTGTAGTGGGTCACAGGTTTTTTCTCTATAGGATCTATTTGGCCAGCGATCACTCTTCCGTATACAAACAATCGCAACCTATCATTTACAACTCCCCTGATTCCACAGAGGCCGATCCTACCTTCGGGTATCTCGCACAACCTCGCGCACGCCGTGCACTTTACCCTACCGTTAGGTAATCTTGTATATAGCTCGGCATCTTTTCCAGGTAAACTCGTCTGCACTGTAAGACTAGTACTGCGTTTTAATCTTATAAATCATCGTTAGACGCCGTAATTACAACATACATTGAGTGTGCACTATCACTGGGCGGCAGTACGCACCAATTCTATGTAGTTTGACCTACCCTTAATTTGGTTTGGTTCTGTAAATACATGCTTGCCCCATGACACCTTAATATCTGCATAAAGCTTGTGAGTGCCGGAAAAGAGGTCGCTACCCTTGAGTTCAATAACCTTATTGACATCAAACAGCAGAGATTTTGCCTCCTCTTCAGTTAAGGGGTAAAATGGCGCGTCGTCTTTTATTATCGAAACCCATACCCTGTACGGTATTTTTGGATTACGTGTCCAAAAAAGTGCGGCTTTTCTCACGAGCTTGATCAGTGCAATTCTTCTTCTACCAGATTTAAGATCAATCTCGATTTTCATAAGAAAACCATTGTCATGCTTGTTGTAACCCCGCTCCCAGTTCTTTTGGGAAAATGCATCTCTTATGGCTCCTTGAATTCTGAAACTCAGACTAAGAGTGAGTGGTTGATCAGGTCTGACGTTTTCTTGGGATTTGTCAAGTGTGGCGCTGTCAATGAAACTATCTGCCATTGGGCAGAAAGGTATCATTTATATCTTCAATAAGTAGTTGTTGTCAGTATAACGCATATGTTTGTAGAAATTGCAGATGTCAAAGATAGCGAAATTGAGTTAAAAATACGTGAAGAAGATATCTCCGTTTTGTATATCCTTCAACACGAATTGCTGAAGGAAAAGAGCATTGACTTTGCAGGCGTTATCCAGAAGCATCCGCTTACAAAGGAATATCAGTTGAGAGTGGCTACAAAGAGAAAAGACCCAATGGAAGTCATACAGGATGCATCAACTTCTGCACAGGAATACTCAAAAGAGCTTCTCAGTATGGTCAAGTCTGCCATCAAAAGATAGCGAGGTTCCCACACTCTATGCGTTTTTGTCCAACGTGCGAAACACGATTGAGGCCTCCACCAGGGGATGAGGAGAGCATGGCCTGCCCAAAATGCGGATTTAAGACTAAAAGGATTGAAGAGGAGGGTAGGAAAGAAGTAGACGTCAAAGCCATTCAGGATGTTTCTCTCAAAGTCATGGAGGGCGACAGTGTTGAGACACTTCCGACGACTACGATAGAATGCCCACAGTGCAAGAATGGTACTGCGTATTGGTGGATGCTCCAGACAAGATCTGCTGATGAAGCAACCACTCAATTTTATCGATGCACCAAATGTAATCACACTTGGCGCAACTACGCATAGTCTACAGTACTCCACAATATCCGCCATCCACCATTCCTCTACATTATTACCCTCGCTTATGTGGGAGATATGCTGTCAGCAAAAAGAGATCAGTATTTTTTACAAGGTAGTCGAATTATGATGCACTCGTCGATAATTTGAAATGATGCCACAATTGAAATCGGATAACCGTTCATTGTAGAATATTTAAGAAACAAGGTCGTGCAAATCCTAATAATTCTTCTGGATGAAGAATTACTTGCTTGCTTGAGAGCAATTAATGAGGAACAGAGCGTTTAAAGATCTTCTAGAGTATGGTTGCCTTTTTTTCAGAACAGATACGAAATATTTCCTGCATTAGAAGGTCACTTAAAGATGTTAGTACTAAGCACAGAGCAATGTTTAAAATCCGAATTGCCCTGCCAAATAGATGAATTTGGTTTTTGTAGCTAAGAGCAAATCACCAGAAGAATGGAAGGCGGTGGCCTCTGCAATCTCGACCCTAGTAGACGAAGCCACTTTTGAAGCTGCGGCAGAAGGCATTTCGTTTAGAGGCATGGATCCCTCCCACATTGCACTTATAGATATTCATTGGCCCAATCACGCATTTGAAAAGTATGAGTGCGATAGCTTGGTAAAATTCGGAATTAGAGTCGACGAATTTTCAAAGCTGATAAGGAGGGCGGACAAGAAAGACGCGGTTGAGATCAGTATTGGCGATGATAGCATGCTGCATCTAAAAATGTCAAATAGTTACAAAAGGGAATATAAGAGTCGCCTAATAGAGAGCTCGGCAAGCTCTACACCGCTTCCAAAGCTTAACTTTAACTCCAAAGCAGTATTCACTGCTACTGCGTTTGACAAAGTATTGTCTGATGTTCAAGTAGTGTCAGAATACATTTCTATTGAATCAAAATCAGGCAGTATAACTTTATCTGGAAGAGGAGATTCCGGCGAAGCTGACATTACTCTTGAGGCAGGCAACGAAGGGCTGGAGGAGCTTGAGGCCAAGGAAGAAAGCAAGGCTACATATAGCATTGACTATTTGTCTAAAATTACCAAGGCTGTTGTATCAATGGGTGGCTCAGTGACGGCAGAGTATTCAAGTAAAATGCCACTCAGACTGGAGTTCAAGATAGCAAATGTGGGGAGGATCCATTTCTATCTAGCACCTAGAGTTCAGGACTAGACCGCATATGCGCCTGGTTATGAAGTTTGGAGGAACTGCTGTAGACTCTCCAGACAAAGTAAGGCATATCGCACAATTGATACAGTCTCACAAAAAAGGCAACGAAATAGTGTGTGTGGTTTCTGCAGTTCGAGGCATGACTGATGGCCTACTATCCGTAGCAGACAGTGTCAAGCGAGGAGATAAGACATCATTAGATGACTTTGTGAAAAAGTGCACTAATATTCACATGCAAATTGTAGAGGGTACGATTTCAGACAGAGAGTTGAAAAATAAAGCTGTCGCCACAGTCAAGAAGATAATCAACGAGCTAGAAGATGTATTGGGCGGTATTGTGTTGTTAGGAGAGGTGACCACTAAATCACTTGATTACCTACTGTCATTTGGCGAACGCCTCTCCACCCCGATAGTATCGTATGCTCTACAAGACCTTGGTATGAAGTCAGAACATCTGACGGGTAAGGAAGCTGGAATATTAACCGATAACAACTTTGGCGAGGCCCGACCTCTGATAGACACAACAAAACTCAAGGTTAGTCATAAGCTCGAGCCGATGCTCAACCAAGATATTGTGCCGGTAGTAACTGGATTCATTGGTGCTGATCAATATGGCAATATTACCACTATTGGACGCGGTGGATCTGATTACACTGCCACAATAATTGCTGTAAGCATAGGAGCTGAAGAAGTATGGTTGTGGAGCGATGTAGATGGGCTAATGACTGCAGACCCAAAGCTGGTCATGAATGCAAGAGTGCTCAAGGAAGTATCATTTGCTGAAGCAATGGAGATGGCGCTCTTTGGGGCAAAATATATGCATCCGCGTGCTCTTGAGCCAGTTGTCGACACCAAGATTCCAATAAGAATCCGCAATACATTTAATGTCAGCCATAGCGGCACCATCATTACACAAAATCCGAGTAAGGAATCGCAGAAAATAGTCAAGTCCGTGAGCGTGATACGTCATACTGCTCTTATCGATGTGAGCGGCGGCGGTATGGTCGGAGCGCCAGGCACCGCGGCCAAGATCTTTGATACCCTTGCTAAGAACCGTATTAACATTATGATGATATCTCAGAGCCCATCAGAATCGAGCATTTCAATGCTTGTCAGAAAGACTGACCTTGACAAGGCTATTACTACTTTGGAGCTGAGCCTTCTTGGGAAGGTCATAAAGCAGATACATGTCAATGACGATGTGGCAGTCATAGCGGTAGTGGGGTCAGGCATGCGCGGCATCAAGGGAGTAGCAGCCAAAGTATTTGGTGCTGTGGCAAAACATGATATCAATGTGATAATGATAACCCAGGGTTCCTCTGAACTCAACCTGGCTTTTGTTGTTAATGACAGAGACTGCGAGCAGGCTGCACGAGCGTTGCATGAGGAGTTTGAGCTTGGAGGGATAGGCTGATAGTGTCAATGACAATAATGAAGATGTCTGACTGAACGATTGGTTGGTTGCTGTCTTACTACGTTATCCTTTGATAAAACTCACTAAGATCAAAATTGTCAACCATATACAAATACAGGAACGCATGAACAAAAGAGAATAATATTATTCTTAAAGACGTAGGAAATCTTTGGTTGACTCATTTAATTTAGTTGACTATTTGTTTGTAATGTCTGCTCGCCAATAGGTGAGCTAATGTTTTTATCTATCGTAGAGACTCTTATAAAATAGTGTCCAAAAAAGGGGATAATTCGAACAATTGCCAAGAAACAAAATCTCAATATGTCACATATGTAGCGTAATTTTTGATTCAGAGAGGAAGCTAAGGCATCACATCGATGCGAACCACAGGATGACAGGGGATATGACAGTTACCACTCTAGAAGCAGAAAAAATAGTACAGGATATTTTATCCACTAAGTATGATGATGACGATTATGAAAAGATACTGGCTATATCAATAATAAATAAAAATAGAGGAAAAACTCTTGCAGCCAAATCTAGACAGTCTTTCAAGAAAGCATTCGGAGAAGTAATTTCAGAGGGTGATAGATATGGAAGAACTCTTGCTATTGCTATTGCAACTCTCAGTGTGGTCAATGAAGTTCGAGATATTTTCGGAGAACCGCAGGCCATAGTTACAATTCACGAACACTGTAAATTGATGCTGCTTCCTATGCCATCATATGACATAGTGGTTGGACTCGTAGTTGAGCGCTCAGCTGATGTCGACGATGATAGGATTGCCAATAGAATTGAAAGGTTAGTGGTAAGTACTATTAGCCTAGAAAAAGGGCTTTGACTTTGTCTTTATGAGTTATTAGTTGTTTCTTATAGTATTTTAATTAATATTTAACAATGTATGACGTTGTTCATTTGATTGCTCTACCTGGCTATCTGTTTTATGAGTTGCGGGTTATAGATAGATAGAACAAAAGGTGTGTTTTTGTCCTTCTGCCAGACTTTTGTCTTACTTGAATAGTAGCTTCCAAGCATGTAAAGACTAGATGGGCTAAATCATCAGCCAGCCGACAAGTTAGCTAACTTTGTAGGGTCGCAGGGTTTTATTATTCTCAGAGTAGTGTGCATTTCTGACAGTACTGTTAGTCTACATATTAGTGTCAAGGTTAATTGACGCTATAATTGCTGACAGGTGTCATATACATTTCAGGACTTCAATTAAAGTCGTTCCATTTGCAAAATGTAAAGCCATCAGATCATAATTAATGCTTAGTTTCTTCAGACGATATTTTAATCGCGAACCATGTCTCTGATACATTCAAGGGGTATGCAATATGGCCGAGTGTCTTTTCGATGAATCGTGTATAAACCGCACTCAAAATCCTTGACCACTTGATGTTATATTCGTGACGAAAGACAAGATTTAGGTTGCCATTATTGTCTGCGTGGGAAGAATATCCTTTGTATGATCCCCCGTAAAGCAACACTCGATCAAATACAACTTTGAGGGTATTCTCAAGTGTCTGCACGGTTTTCAGCTCCAGAAAGAAAAAGGGAACAATTTCCTCTAACGTGTCGATGTATTCCTGAATCCATTTCTCTTCGTCAATTTTGTCTATAAAGAAATTAACTGATCTTGATGGAATGATAAGAGAACAATCTTGTTCTACGTATTTATTGAACGTTATGTACTTCCAAAGAACACTGTTTATTTTTGAGTTTATACTTAAACCTTCACTTTCTGCCATATTCTTTAATGTATCTAGAATTTCAGTGTCTATGGCCAACGTAATATTAGATTTCTTGTTCTTCGCTGAAGACGAAGAAGCCTTTCTATTACTGCGGGTTCGAGTATGCCACAATGATTGTTTTTCCTCCTCTCCCTCTTCATTCCACATATTTCGTTCGATTGGAATTATGAAATGTAAAGGTATAGGAGGCAAAAAATGCTCGATACTTATTAAAAATTATAAGGTACTGATTTTCTTCTTTTGAATTTGGTTTTAAATTGAGGGAATGAACCTAAGAGTCGATAGAGGGGGTTAACCATTCGACTTCATTCTTAGGATGCGTTGCAAATA
>DAINRW010000051.1:0-8532 GCA_036741615.1 Nitrososphaera sp. | reverse complement strand
TAATGATCTCTGCAGCATTACCAAAGGTCACATTCAGAAGTGACCCTGCTGTGGGACCATAGTATGTTGCAAGATGCTCTGTAGAATCACCTATCAGTTTTGCCAGCGGAATAAGCGCTATTGCTGATACTACAAATAGGACTAAATGATCAGCATGAACGAATTCTAATGCTGCGGCTATTGGTGCAAATATTAGAAGAATGTAGATAGCCGAAGATTTTGTCAGCTTCACAGATTTGAGCAACTATGAGACTTTTCATATTACTTCTGCAGTATGCTTTAATTGTTTTTATGGCGATTGCTCTGTTGCCCTCCTCGATTCTGATTATGTCATTAAATATGCTTTTGGCTGGCACAAACTTATTGCATAAATGAAGTAAACAGGTATATCATCTGAAATTTTTGTAGTTCAACTCTTGCCAGATCAACGATCCAGTTTGCAAATATCTTGACATACCTGATGTTCATGTTGCTGTTGTGAAACTAAAAGTGCGGGGGGTGGGATTTGAACCCACGAATCCCTAAGGAACAGGGTTGCAGGAACCAGCCGGTTCATTCTAAGCTTCGCACTCTCTTCTTTTTTGCAAAGGAAAAGAGACCTGCGCCGTTGACCGGGCTTGGCGACCCCCGCCCGCCTAAGAGTGCAAAAACCTCAGCCAAATTTATCTATTTATATGTTGGCAACTGTAAATTGCTAATATAAGGATGCAAGCAAGCAATGTCAGGCCGCGGCTCTTTGGTACAAATGGAGTGCGCGGAGTTTACGGTCAAGAACTTACCCATGATCTTGTGATTGATCTCTGCTATGCACTGGGCACATATTTTAGCAAGGGACCAATAGTGGTAGGCTACGATGGACGTAACTCGCATGCTGTCCTATCAAGACTTGTCAGGTCCACTCTCAACTCCGCAGGGCTTGACACTGTAAACGCAGGGCTTATACCGACTCCGTGTTTGCAATATGCTGCAAAGCGTCTAGGATATAACGGAGGGGTCATGATAACTGCATCACATAACCCGCCTGAGTATAACGGGATAAAACCTACTGCGTCGGATGGCGTAGAAATACCTCGAGAAGATGAGCTGAAAGTTGAAGATATTTATTATTCAAAGAGATTTGCCCAGATAGCTGGAACTGGTCATGATTCTATAGATCACAATATCGTCAGTAAATACATTGAAGCCGTGCTTGCCTTAATAGATGTCGATGGAATAAGACGACGAAAATTCACAGTGGTCATGGATACCGGAAACGGCGCACAAGCAGTTGTTGCTCCGCTTGTAGCAAAAAAGCTTGGTTGCAAAGTAATTGTTATCAATGGTCAGATAGATGGCGACTTTCCCAGTCGTGGTTCAGAGCCGACGCCGGACAATCTTGAATTGCTTTCGGAAACTGTTAAAACAGCAAGGGCAGATTTTGGCGTTGCATATGACGGCGACGGCGATCGTAGCATCTTCTGTGACAACACTGGCGCAATCTACATGGGCGACAAGACTGGGGCACTCTTGGTAAAGCATTTGTTGTCCCAAAAGCACAAGGGTTCTCCTGTTGTTTGCCCTATCAATACTTCCATGATACTATCTGTTATAGCCAAACAGGCAGGCTCTGAAGTGATCTATACGAAGGTCGGAAGTGTCGAAGTATCTCGAGAAATGGTAAAGCGCAGCTGCCCGCTTGGGCTAGAGGAGAATGGCGGTTTTATGTATGGCCCGCTAAATGAGGTAAGGGATGGGGCAATGGCAACTGCACTTGTGCTTGATATGATGGCTGCATCGGATATGTCGCTTTCACAGCATATTGCACAGCTGCCACAAACCTTCCAGTATAAGACCAAGTTTATGTGTCCTTCACGAGAAATAGTGGACCGGATAATTAAGATATGCCTTGAACACGGAAGCCCTCGGAAGGTCGAGACGCTTGACGGAGCCAAGATTTGGATCGATGAGGATACCTGGCTGATGTTGAGGCCTAGTGGAACTGAACCACTTATCAGAATGTATGCAGAATCGACGGACAAATCACTGCTAGACTCAAAGGTTGATGAATATCGCAAGTATGTCCAGTCTCAAATATAGGAATGGACAACATTTTTAATACGCTTATTCTTCTTACACAGAAGAATAAGATGATCCCAATGGGTGATAGAAACAGTGAGTAAGCCATATTATGTCAAGTTTGAAACTTCTAAGGATCTGGTAAATGCAGTTTATGAGGCTGTTAGGGTATCCAAGCAAAGCGGTAAAGTCCGAAAGGGCACCAACGAGACTACTAAGGCTATAGAACGCGGCGTATCAAAGCTAGTTGTAATTGCAGAGGACGTCGAGCCGCCAGAAGTCGTGGCTCATCTGCCAATCCTGTGCGAAGAGAGAAATGCACCGTTTATCTTTGTACCTAGCAAACAACAGCTAGGTGCATCACTTGGAATCGATGTTGGTTCTGCAGCTGCCACAATTGTAGATGCTGGTGAGGCTCAACACATTGTTGAACAAGTCGTCAGCTCTATAAGTAATATGAAGGGAGTGGCAGCAGCTCAAAAATGATAGATGGAGAGCGACACTGATAGATGAGCAGTAAGGCAGCTGAAGAAAAGGTAGTCCCTGCCGAAGTCATCCAGATAGTGGGCAGGACAGGAATCGCTGGGGAAGTAATACAAGTACGTGTTAAGGTTCTCGAAGGCAAGGATAGAGGTCGAATCCTTACAAGGAATGTCAAGGGTTCTGTTAGGATGAACGATGTCTTGATGCTTAGAGAAACCGAGCGCGAGGCTCGCAAGATAAGGTAAGGTGAAAATGGTGAATGAGCAAAACCGCAACATCTCTACGCAACTGTTCATTCTGTGGTAGACATATCATCAGTGGACATGGAATCATGCTTGTCAAAAATGATGGACATGTTCAGTGGACTTGCTCAAGCAAATGCAAGAAGAACATGCGGGTGTTAAAACGTGACCCACGAAAACTCAAATGGACAGTTCGCTACGTAAAGGGTGGACTGCACATGAAAAAACAATAGTGGTGGTAGCTCGACTATGGCGCCAGAGCAATCACTAATTGTTATCAAGCCTGATGGTTTTAAACGTCATCTGACGGGGAAGATCTTGGCCCGTTTTGAAGAAAAAGGCTTCCAGCTAAAGAGCTTAAAGTCATATAATTTCACCAAAGAAAAGGCGCAAGAATTTTACTCTGTCCACAAGGACAAACCATTTTTTGATGACTTGTTATCTTTTATTATGTCTGGGACCGTCGTGGCATGTGTTCTAGAGGGAAACAATGCAGTAAATACTGTAAGGCTCATGATCGGCTCAACCAAATCATTTGAAGCAGCCCCGGGAACCATCAGAGGTGACTATGGCCTCGGATTTACCGACAACATTATTCATGCCTCGGATTCCCCTGAAAGCTTCATAAAAGAGTCGCGTGTCATTTTTGGCTGATCCAAATACGTGGAACTTAGGCAGCCAATAGTCGTCGTTTTAGGTCATGTAGACTCGGGTAAGACCTCATTACTAGACAATATCCGCGGTACTGCAGTTCAAGCGCGAGAAGTAGGTGGTATAACGCAGCATATAGGCGCGAGTTTTTTGCCACTTGAAACCATCAAGGAGATAACTGGGCCTCTATATGCTAAACTTGCCCAGGCAGAAGCAGCCATACCGGGGCTGCTTGTCATTGACACACCTGGCCACGAGATTTTTGCGAACCTGCGCACGCGCGGGGGTTCTGCAGCCGACATCGCTATAGTTGTTGTAGACGTGAACAAGGGTTTTGAAGCTCAAACTATTGAAAGCATGGATATACTGAAAAAGCGCAGGGTGCCATTCGTCGTTGCACTAAACAAAGTTGACATGGTTGCTGGCTGGCGCACCTCTACACGATTCGTTTCTGAAGATGTAAAAAAGCAGGATACCTCGGTGCAGACTTTGCTAGACGAAAAGATATACAACGTTGTTGGAATGCTCTCGAGACTGGGCTATCCATCAGAGGCCTTCTGGCGAGTCAAGGATTTCACAAAGGAGGTTGCGATAGTTCCTGTCAGTGCAAGGACTGGCGTAGGAATGGCGGAACTATTGGCAGTACTGGTAGGTCTAACACAGCAGTACATGGGAAAGAAATTGGAGCGCCATACCAAGGACGCTGCAAGAGGCATAGTGCTTGAATCTAACGAAGAAACAGGTCTTGGACCCTCTGCAAATATCATACTACTTGACGGAATACTGCATCAGGGAGATAGCATTGTTGTAGGTAAGCGTGATGGTGCAGTTTCCACTAGGATAAAGGCATTGTTACTGCCAAAGCCGCTTGACGAAATGAGAGACCCAAGAGACAAATTCAAGCAAGTCAATGAAGTAGTAGCCGCTGCAGGCTTGAAGATAACATCACCTGACCTTGAAGGGGTACTAGCAGGAAGTCCTGTGTATGTTTACAATAACAGCCAGAGGAATAGCAAAGAGGAGCTTGATCGCCTAAAGCTGCTTGTAGAGTCAGAGGTCAAGAATGCAATAGTAAGCAATACGCAAACTAGTGGGGTAGTATTAAAATGCGATACTATTGGTTCACTTGAGGCCATAGTGGACTTGCTCAAGAAAGCAAATGTTGCAATCAGGATGGCCGACATTGGCAACATCACGAGAAGAGATGTTGTCGAAGCTGCTGCCGTGAAGGAGAATGACCGTTATCTTGGAGTCCTGTTAGGGTTTAGCGTCAAAGTGCTTGAGGATGCACAAAAAGAGGCCCAGGATCGTGGTGTGAAGATCTTTAACGAGCAGATAATCTACAACCTTGTACGAAGCTACACTGATTGGGTGACATATCAACGTGAACATGAAGAATTGATCCTGTTCAATGAGCTACCACCGATATGCAAATTCCAGTTTCTCAAAGGATTTATTTTTAGACGCAATGATCCCGCTGTCTTTGGTGCTGAGATTCAAGTAGGTAGGCTTCGGCAAAAGGTACACGTGATAAATGAAGAGGGTAGAAAGGTAGGCACTATACATCAGATCCAGGAAAGCAGCAAAGCCATTGAGGAAGCAACTGCGGGCATGGAAGTTGCAGTGTCGGTCAAAGAACCGACAATTGGCCGTCAAATAAATGAGGGTGATATTTTTTATACAGATCTTAATAGCAGGCAGGCAAAACAACTGCTTGAAAGGTTCAATCACCGATTAAACGATTCAGAAAAGGAGGTTTTGAATATGCTTGTTGCTAAGAAAAGAAAGAGCGATCCGACCTTTGGATATCTTTAAGAACTGGATTACTGATACTTTTGAAGTAAGCCTTCCAGCCCTTTTTCTCCTACTGCACCAACTGCCCTGTCCACCGTCTTGCCATTCATAAACATGATAAACGTTGGTATGGCATAGACATCGTAGCGCATTGCAATCCCTTGGTTGTCGTCTACGTTCAGTCTTCCAAAGGATACCTTGTCGCCATATTTCTTGGCCAGCTTGTCAAATATTGGAAGCATAAACTGGCAAGGGCCGCACCATGTTGCCCAAAAATCAACCAATACTGGCTTGCTGCCTCCCACGATTTCATCAAAGTTTCTCTCACTCAATTCTACCAAGTTGCTACTAGCAGCGTGCATGCTTGCCGTTTTCCTTTCTTCACTCATGTTTAGACAACATACAAGTGCATGAATTATTATTTAAGATTTATTGGTTGGTTGTCTGCATTTTGAGGGCAAGGCGCCCCCTTTTTTTAGGCGAAATTTACCTAATTTCCCTAACTGAAAACTATTGTAGCTCAAGGGCCTGCATTGCAGCATCAGGATATTCTGGTAGATGCAAAAGACTGCTAGATGATCTGCCTAATCGCTGCTATAGGGAGCTTATTTTCCGTTCTTATGGTTTTGCTGATACTGTTAAGAACTAGTAAGAAGTGTATCATGATTTCCTGCAGAAATATCTGCATATACTTCTTTTGCAGGTTTTCCTTCCACCTTTACACCCATACTGACGCAAGACCCAATGACCTCTTTGACAGCACCCTTTAGATCCTTAGCATATGATCCATCAATCTTCATCTTGGCTATTTTGACAGCACTTGCCATCGACAGGTCGCCGGCATAATTAGTGCCAGAGGTACCAGAGCCCTTTGCTATCCCTGACTCTTTTGCCACCAGAGCAGCTGTTGGCGGGATACCAACTTCGACCGTGAACTTTTTTGTTTCGGTATCCACCTCGACTTTGACTGGAACCTTCATGCCGGGAAAATCCTTTGTCTTTTCGTTAATAGTATTTACCACCTGCAGTACATTTACTCCCATTGGACCCATTGCTGGACCCAGCGGCGGTCCTGCATTGGCTTCTCCTCCGCTTACTAAAGCTGAGATGGATTTCTTTTCGCCCATTATGTCTCTGCAATGAGTTTAGCCAAATTATAATTCTTGCTCTTATGTGAAGGCGGATAGTTCAGCTTGACAGGTTTTTAAACCTGTGGTGTGTGTAAATGCCGGATGTCAGATCAGGAGCCTAATGAAGGCGTCGGGTCTTTATTTTTTGAGCTTGCCGGTGACCTCCGTCTCTTGATGCTGACAAAGCTCAATCAAAAGAACTATCGCCTTTCCCAGCTTGCCATAGAACTTAACGCTACTATGCAAGAAGCACACCGTAACATGACACGCCTTATTGAGGCAGGATTAGTAGCCAAAGGTAGAGAAGGCGAGCTAATGTTAACTGTTTACGGCAGAACTGTGGTAATGTTAATACCAAGTTATGATTTTCTTTATCATAACAAGGAATTTTTCCTTGACCATAGTCTTGGCGATCTACCTGCCAAGTTTATCCAGAGGATGGGAACATTGCAGAGCTGTGAAATAGTACATGGCGTCATGGCAATACTTCAGCGCTGGAAGAATCTCTATAGTGAATCTGAGCAATATATTAAAGAGATAATGGCTCAGGTACCACTCGATCTTATTGAAACAGTGAGCAGTAGAGTGGAGAAAGGTGTAAGATTCTCCTATATTTTTGCAGCTAATGCAGTTGTCCCAAAAGGGCGAACACAGATTCTCCAAAAGGTTGGATGGCGCAATTTCATCAGCACAGGTCTAGTTGAGCGCAGGATGCTGCCTGAGGTTAAGGTGATGACGATATTTAACGAAAAGCAAGGATGCGTACTCTTTCCCAACATGAGGGGTGAAGCAGATCTAAATACCATGTTTTACGGCGAGAACAAGGAATTTCTTGAATGGTGTTCTGACCTGTTTGCATACCAGTGGGAAAAGGCCGAGCCATTTGACGAAAGCAAGTTGAAGAATGAAGTATAGATCATATTTTTATACATCAGACTTCATCAAGCATTCATGCCAAAAGCTTTTGTTCTCATGAACGCCGAACTTGGAAGTGAGGATTCTCTTGTTAATGAATTGAAAAAACTTGAAAGCGTCAAGGAGGTCTACCAAGTTTACGGTGTTTATGACATCGTGGCACAGGTTGAATCTGATACAATGGAAAAGGTAAAGGAAACGATTACCTGGAAGCTTCGAAAGCTCAACGGCGTCAAATCGACATTGACTATGATAGTCATGGAATAATAGGCGTGGATGTCGCCACATCGACTACCTTACAGAAGAAGTACATGTTCATGTGAAAAGGATATGCCAAGGAACACTATTGCCACTGCAAGTGTGACATCGTAGCTAATGTCGCCACAGTTTCACGTTAGACTACCAGTTTTATGAGTAAGCCGATGGCAGTCATTATGTCGTTGCTGTTCCTAGGTTAAGTCCATTTTATGCTGCTTAGAACTAACTTTAGAACCAATACCGTAATGATGGTGGTGGTATAGTCCATATGCTAAAGTTAACTTTTGAATTCTACACTTACATCAAACTTTGTACTAGGTACCAACGATGGGTTTTAACAAAAAGAGATGTATATATCACTAAAACACAATGTGCCAAAAATTGTGGGAAATAGGCGATTGGATTGGGTCACTTCGGCGTCCTTGCACTAATCTATGGTTATGTACTTTACCAAGTCATTATTATGATTTACTTTTACACCCTCTTTAGAGTACTATGGATCTTAAGACATCGCAGGATCGCAACTTTAATCAACCTGTCTGTCGATGACGGCAGCTGATGGATCTCTTTAGCAAAATAAGAGGCGGCAGCGAGCAAAAGGTGTGGAAGTGCGAGCACTGCAACATGATCTTTGATGATAAGGAAAGAATGAAGCGCCATAAAAGAAAGGCCCATGGGGAAAAGGCTGGAGATGATATGCCCAATACGAACCCCTTTGGCTTTTCATAGCACAAAGGCTTATTTCTTGTAAATACATCCTACAGGTAGACTCCAGTAGTATGTTTCCAATACACGATGACACAGAACGTGTGCATGGAAGGCCATACCTGAATTATGGCATGATTGCCATAAACGTGATCGTCTTTATCTGGGAGGCCTCGACCACAAGCTTCTTCTCAGATCCACGTGCAACTGAAGATGTATTTATGACCTATGGAGCAGTTCCGAACAGGATAGTCAATGACTTTCCTGGCAGCGGGCCTACGATCATTACATCCATGTTC
>DAINRW010000050.1:0-8557 GCA_036741615.1 Nitrososphaera sp. | reverse complement strand
TGTCTAGCCACAGTTAATCTGGACTTAAAATATAGGTATAGGACACGCATGAGAGGCTATGAGATGTTCTCGTTCTAAAGGTCAGCATGCTGTGACGGCAAGTGGAAGAAAATAAAAGAAAGGGAGGTTCGTATCGGAGAAGGAAAAAAACTCATTTCATGTATATACGGAGTGAGGACCTATCGCTACTCGGCCTCCTCTACGGCAGAAGTTTTTGTAGCAGCATTAGTAGCACCAGTAGGCGTGTTGTCTCGTATTGCGAAGGTTCACTGGTGTACCAAAAGATTGTTGACGACTAGCGATGCTTACTCAGTATTCAATTCGCCGCCAGAACCACCGTTTATATCCATTCTTATTCATAAAAGGTAGATATATCCAACACAATGTTTCCTTGATGGCAATGAAGGCGATATTTATAGCAGGAACTGCAGGGTCTGGAAAATCGCTACTTACCTCTAGGCTGCTCCAGTGGTACAAAGACAATAGTGCTTACCCCATAACGCTCAATCTTGACCCAGGAGTAATCAACCTGCCTTATGAGCCGGATGTTGATGTACGCAATTACATTGACATTGCCACGCTGATGGAGAGCTACGGACTTGGCCCCAATGGTTCGCTCATAATGGCAAGTGATATGATAGCAACAAAGTTGGATGAGATCCAGAAGGAGGTAGATGAGCTGAACCCGGATTACCTCATAGTTGACACTCCGGGCCAGGTAGAGCTCTTCGCCTTTCGAGCAAGCGGTCCATATTTTGCTATAAATTTTCATGCGGATGAAAAAGCTACGATATTTGCCTTTGATGGGATGTTAGTATCATCCCCGATTAACTTTGTATCTATATCACTCCTTGCATTATCTGTCAGACTGCGATTGAAAATGGCTCAGATAAATGTGCTTACAAAACGCGACCTTGTGATAGACAATCTAAAAAATATTATGGAGTGGGCGGGCTCAAGTATGGCCCTTGAACATACTCTCAACAGCGAAAAAGATGCCGAGTATTCTCTCTTAACTAAGGATCTGGCTCGCAGCATAAGCAAAGGAGGTTTCGGCCAGAGTCTAATAGCTGTTTCTAGCATCACTATGAGTGGCATGGTCAACTTAGCTGCTGCCCTTGCTCGAACCCTTAATCAGGGAGAGGACATTTAGGTGATTGCAGAATCATGTATCGCAGCCGCACCATGCTCAACTGCAAACCTGGGGCCAGGCTATGACGTATTTGGTCTTGCGCTTGATGCACTTGAGGACAAAGTCAAGATAAGCAAGATATCTCCGGGCGATGGTGGAAAAATAAGTATCAGGAACAGTGATCAATCAATTCCATCAATGGTTGAATCAAATTCTGCCGGCTTGGTTGTGAAAAAGATGATGCAGGATTTTGAGATCAGCGATAGCATAGAGATCGAGATCATAAAAGGTGTGCCGCCAGGCTATGGCATTGGAAGCAGTGCTGCTTCGGCAGCAGCTGCTGCAATAGCATTTAACTCACTTTATGACTTAGAGATTGACAAAAGCAAGCTCGTAGAATATGCCGCAGAGGGCGAGTTGGCAAGCGCTGGCATAAAACACTACGATAATGTCTCTGCTTCTTTGCTGGGTGGCTTTGTGATATGCAGTATTGCAAGAGATAGTCTGCAATTTATTAGACTAGAGCCCCCCCAGGATCTCGTCCTCGTTATTGCAGTTCCATCGCTAGAGGTGCCAAAGAAAAAAACAGAGGTAGCAAGGAGCGTCCTTCCAATTATGGTACCGCTCAAAGACGTCGTTCACAATATTTCTGGAGCATCTACAATAGTTGCAGGGTTTGCGGCAAAGGATGTAGAAACCATAGCAAGAGGAATAGACGATGTCATTATCGAGTCAGCAAGAAAGCATTTGATACCAGGCTATGATAATGTCAAGCAGAACGCTACTTCTGCAGGTGCCCTTGCAGTTACAATAAGCGGTGCGGGACCTTCTATTATAGCATTTTTGAAAACACATAAAAATGCAGAAGCAATAGCTGCCGCCATGGCTAATGGGTTCGAAAATACAGGTGTAAAGAGCAAGACATATGTTTGCCGGGCCAGCGAGGGTGCTCGACTTTTGACATAGCAGACTATACTACTTTTTGCTCTTGTTGAGGAAAGCGGACATCATTTTCTGTCTATCTTCGTGAGCAAAGCAAAGCGCCCAACCATAGATCTCAAGCCTAAGTCCTGTCTCTAGATCCGTGTCCATTCCTCTGTTTATCAGCTTCTTGCTAACCTTGACGGCCGTGAAACTGTTCTTTGCTATTTCCTTTGCTAGTGCAAGGGATTCGTCCATCAACTTCCTATTTAGTGTCTTGGCGATTTCGCTAGCCCTTTCCTTTTCCTTCGCTGCGTCACCTTTGGGTGCTTCGGGGGGAATTTTATCATCAGATCCTAGGTTGATTACCGTGTTAACGAGCCCCATTTGATAAGCCTCATCTGCCGTTATCATTTTGCCAGTGAATATTAGCTCCTTCGCCTTTGCTGGACCTACAATCCGCATAAGACGCTGTGTTCCACCCCATCCTGGGGGTATGCCTATCGTCACTTCTGGTTGCCCGATCTTGGCATTGCTTGAAGCGATACGGATATCACAAGCCATTGCTAGCTCGCAGCCTCCACCAAGGGCAAAGCCGTTTACTGCAGCAATCACTGGCTTTTCCAGCCGGTCTACTTTGTTTATTACATCTTGAGCAGAAGTAGCATACTTTTCTGCCTGCATTGGGTCGATATTGACCATATAAGAAATGTCTGCGCCGGCACAGAATGAGCGCTCGCCCGCACCAGTAATAACAACTGCTTTAATGCCCTCATCAGCTGCAATAATATCAATCATTTTTGAAAGCTCTGATATGACATCCAGGTTCATGGCGTTAAGTGCTTCCGGTCTATTTATCCTCAGAATTGCAATGTCACCTTGCGGTTCAAGCTGAATGTACTTCATGGTAGACATATTGTAAGAGTAGGCAGCATTCCTTTTCAATAAAATCTTATTGGTCTCGACGAGCAGGCATGGTTAAAAAACAGGTCAAAGATTATTGTTATAATGGTTAGGCTTTACCGCTCAAACGCTGGCACCATGAAAGATGTAGATATTGTTGTAATAGGCGTCCCAGATGAATCCAATTCGCACGCTAAGCGTAAGGGAACAAGCAGAGCACCCGATGCATTGAGAATAGCATCAAATGACTCAGAATTTTTTGAACGTGGCGGAAGGCTTATCCCTACTTGTCCAATGAGAGGAACTCTTAATCGAAAGTCTATATTTGATGCAGGTAATATACCAGACAAGCATAAGCTCCGCGAATTGGTGACTGACATTACTTTACATGGTAAGCTGCCAATTATGATTGGAGGAGATCATTCTCTAAGTACTGAAGCTATACAGGGGGTCTCTAATGCGATTGGAGAAAAACTATCACTTTTGTACTTTGATGCCCATCCTGACTTTGTTTCTTCAACTACGGATTATTATGGTTCCGTGCTTACTGACTCGACACAATCGCTCAACTTTAGAAAAAGTATGTTGATAGGTACACGAGCTGCTGAGCCAGAAGAGCTTGAAAATGCAAAAAAGGTAGGCCTGAGGATCATAAACCCCTTAGAAATTGTTGAGTTGGGAGTAAAAAGAGTGGCGCAAATGATAAGAGCACGAACAAGAGGATCCAAGGTGTATATTTCAGTGGACCTCGACTGCCTAGATCCAGCATTTGCTCCAGGCGTATCAGTACCTTCGCCCGGAGGTCTATCATCCACAGATCTCATCTACCTACTCAACAAGACAATTAGTACTGGAAATATTGTAGCTATCGACATAGTGGAACTTGCTCCAGATTATGACATCAATAATACTACTGCAATGCTTGCTGCCAGAATAATGTCAGAATGTATTGCATCAGTCTAGGCCATCATAGAGGCACCAGTATCTCAATAGATATTGCTGCCCAGTACGTTATTCAAAGAGAAAAGATATCAATCTGTTTTGTAGCACTACCGATGATTTGGCGACAATCTTTTCTGTTGAGGATAACGAGGCAAGAATTGGCTGTCAGCACAATTTTTGCCTTTTACAAGAATTATAAAATACAGATAAGTTCAGTCCTATAGAAGATAAAATCAAGAAAAAAAAGATAAGAGAAATTTACATTACTTACGCAGTTTTATCGTAATCTCTTCTCCCATTCCTATTGGCACGGTGACTGACTGGATATTGGGCTTGCTATGCACATGGCGAGCATACTTTCTCATAGTGACCCTAAAATGGTAAGGATAAAGCATATTATCTGCAGCTATTATCCCTCCGATTCTTACCATCGGTAGTACAAGGTCAAAATATCTTACGATATTTTCTTTATCGGCATCAAGGAAGACAAAATCAAATTTGCCTCTTAGATTGTGTAACAGGTCAAGCGCAAGGCCTTGTTTTATCTCTATCATCTTATCAACACCAGCTTCTTTGAAATTTTTCAATGCCCGCTCTACTTTTTGCGGGTTCATTTCTATCGTTATTACCTTCGTGTTGCGGTTCTTCCCTATTGCGTCAGCGAACCACAGTGTAGAAAACCCAGCAGATGTGCCTACTTCTAATATACGTCTTGCCTTGATTGCCTTGAGAAGTAATGAAAAGAATATGCCAGTATCAGCCGTTATAGCAAGCATCTCTTGATCAGGTTCAACTTTTACTCTGCCGTTTCTTTCCCGATTTGCTTGTTTATTAAGCCGAGATATTACCTTTAGAACCTCGCTGTCCACGTCTGCGACAATGCGTACATATGATATTTTTGTTTTCAATCGTCCTTCCGCTTCAAAAGTGATAAAATATTCACTTTTTCTGCCGCGTAGTTAATCCGAGTTACTGATTCTCGCTGTCTAAGCAGTTGGTCTTTGCGAGCCTTCCATCCTTCAATCGCAACCTCATAAGCGTCTGACATTCAAGTCCTCCCTGACAAGGTAAAGCAGGAAGGCTATACCCGGCTTTTAATTGTTGCAGGAATCAAACTACTAACTTTTTTATTGTGGGCTGTCAAGAGAAAGTGCGATGGAATTTGTAAACATTGAGGAGCCCGATGTAAACAAGCCAATAATGATTGCTGCCATGCAGGACATGGGAAACGTCGGCAGTATCGCCATCGATTTTATTAACAAGAGCCTTGACAGCAGGTTGTTTAGGTATGTCTTAACACCTTATCCAAATTATGTTGTTGATAAAGGAGGTCATATTGACTATCATCAGGAAAGGTGGGAATATCGCTATATCAATAGCATCGTCGTTTTTGGAGGTGGCATTGGTCAGCCTCAGACCAATCAGGAGCTTTATGAATTGTGCCAAGATGTTATTAATATTGCAAAGATGTATTCGGTGCAATTAATTTATACACTAGGCGCATTCCACACTGACCGAAACTATGGCAAGGACCCAAAGACACTTGTCACAACGACCTCACATGAGTTAACAGACCAAATAGTGAAAATAGGTCACAATACTACTCCAGGCTCGTCTCTGATAACAGGTTTCAATGGCATGATTCTGGGCTATGCTAAGAGGAATAACATTCAAGGCATTGGGTTGTTTGCAGAGATCAATGACCCCCAAATGTTGCAATATCGATCAGCAAAGAGCTTGCTAGTATCGCTTGAAAAGTTGACGTATCAGAAGTTCAAAGGCATAGAGGAGTTGGACCAAATGGCGGGCGCAGTTGAACGGGAGTTGGACAGGATGAAAAGGATGGGCGGCGATTCATTATATCGTCCATAAGAGTAATCCTAGTTTAGTAGAACATATCGAGCTTGTACATTTTTTCAGACAACATTACCCCCCTGTCTGTAATATTCTTACTTCCATAAACGTACAGGGTGTTAAACTTCTTTATAGCTATCCTCCAGATGCGCCTTTACGCCTGAGTTGCCAACTACCTTCAACTGCCTCTTGTACGCAGTAACTATCTCATCAGTAGTCGTGGCATCTTCTGGCTTTTTATCATCCCTTATCTTTCCTGTGAACTTTGGAAAGCGTAGAGCAAGACCATACCCTCCTCTTATTGTATTCTTGGCAGTAGTATGAGAGGGACTCAAGGTGATTTCCGAAGCAATAACTTCAATGACGATTTTGGGCTCAAACCAGATATCCATGTCCATGCCGGTATCGACTCTTGCGTGCCGCTGACTCACTATATGTTTCTCGAGCTCCTTGTAAAATTGCTCGATATGCAAGTCAGTAAAGCCAGTCCCTACCTTCGTCACGCTTCGAAACATGTCAGCATTATGATCATAAGCAGCTAAAAGCAATGCTCCATATTTTCCTGCGCGCCTTCCGCGACCATGCAGCGCGCCAACAATGACGAGGTCTAGCGTATCTGCAAAGTCGCTTGTATATTCACGTTTGAGCTTGACCCAAGCATATTCTCTTGCACCTGCACGGTATGTACTTGAAAGATGCTTTATCATGACACCCTCACAGCCATTCTCAATTGCAGTCGCCATGAACCTATCAATCTCATATGGCTCTGCTGCAATAGTCTGACTGATCAAGCTTAACTTGTTATTTTGGATCCTATCAATTATCTTCTTTAGCAGCTTTCTCCTTTCTAGATATGGCATATCTGTTCTGCTCTTCCCGTCCAAGTAGAGTACATCAAAAAAATTCATAACAACAGGATAGCTCTCCATTGCCTCCTCTACGCCATATTTTCGTCGCCTATGCATCAGTTCCTGAAAGGGAAGATACTCCTCTGTCTCTAAGTTTATGGCTACTACTTCTCCCTCCAGTATCACTTCTGATTTTAAGGACTTTAATGCATTGGCAACATCGGGATAATGGCTCGTAATCTTTTCGAGCCTCCTTGAAAACAATTCTACCCTGTCCTTGCTCTTGTGCACTTGCACGCGCTCGCCATCCAATTTATATTCTACTGCTGCCCTTTTTCCCATACGCTCAAGTGCTTCTTCTGCAGTCCGGATACGCTCTGCAAGCATTGGCCGGATAGGCTTGAACAGTGTTATCTTGATTGAACTTACTGCTTCGAGCCCTTCCGTTGCTAGCAGCCTTGCCACTGTGCCCAGGTCGCTTGAGACGTTATAGGCATTTTCAAGCACTTGCCTGTTTGACTTCTTCCCAGTGAATGCGATCGCAAGAGCATCAAGCACAGTATAATCTGCAATGCCAAGCCGCAGCTGTCCCATGACGAACTTGATTATATAGCAGCCCTCGGTAGCCATTGCATCATTTAGCAAGCTGCTTATCAGACGCAGCTTGACCTCCTGTGAACCAGCGCCAGTTGTACGCGCAACTTTGTCAAAAGTAGAGTATACACGCTCGACTGTCATAGGCTCTGAAAACAGAGTTGATTGGCTCTTTGACTTCATGACTTCCAATGTTGCCTCTCCAAGGTCGCCTGTCTTTTGATATATTCTCCCTATCTCTGATACGTCTTTACCAGATGAGCTTGCAATTGCCCTCAGAACCATTTTTTCTGCGACTCCCATCTCTACTCCCTCATAGTCGGGGTAAAGTTTGCCCTGAATTAGATAAGTCACCTTGTCAATAACATTAGCTGGTGTCTTTTTGAGAAGCGTAACAAGGTGGCCCGTAAGGGCAATTCTGCTCGAGGTCTGTTCCATCTGCTCAAATGTCTCCACTAAAGAATTGAAATCCAAACCACTTCGACTCTATACATCTTGAATGAATATTAATCTATGATATGCGTTAAGTGAGACAGTGTGTCGAAATATGAATCTCCAACGAGTATCAAGATCCTGCAAGAGCAATTCAAGCTTACAAGGTCGTGAGATACTACTAAACCCAGTCATATAAGAGCAGGATGCGCATAATGCAGCGACAACTGTAGACGAGTTTGTAAAATAAGAATTAATAAGAATTAAGTAATAATCTGCCAAAATACAGTGGACAGTATATCAGAATAAAATATAGACTAATGGATGAAGGAACTAACACTTATTGAGAGAATATACAACAAAACAAAATCATGAAGCCTAGTATATTGTTGCTAACATTATTAAAGGGCGGCGGGCACGTAGTAAAATAATGGGAGGCAATAAGAAAAAGCCAGCCAGTGGTTCGGACAAGAACACTCAAACAGCGCCAGGACAAACTGAGACCAAGTCCACTGGAGAGAAGAAAACAAGCTCTAAGCCTCAGCAGAAGCAGAAGCTTGCTGTGACAATTGAGGAACCTCAAGGCATCAAGGCAATTCAAGGCATGAAGGCGATAACAACTCAGAGTGTGGCAAGAAACATCGGCGTCAAGATTTCAGTCGCCAACGCTTTCATCAAGTCACTGGAAGCCAAGGGCATAGTTAAGGCCGAAGGCGGCTATAGCGGCCATAGAGTCTACCATCTCATCAGACGCTAACTTGTTTAACTATCATTACATCGCCAGGTCGACTTGACTCGATAACCTCAAGATTAGATGTGACTGTACCCAGCATATTCATCGGCTGGACTTTAGCATCCTGAACGAAGACACAAAATGAGCTGTTTGAAGTAAGGTAAGCGATATCACCTCGGCGAAATTCTGTTTTATGTT
>DAINRW010000049.1:0-8654 GCA_036741615.1 Nitrososphaera sp. | reverse complement strand
CACAAAATGCCGTCGCATACATTATCCAAGATCACTGAATAGAGCTTGTGGTTCAGCTCTTTTTTTCCCAAATAGTAGGAAATAAGGCCGGTCAGAGGAGGCAATGGAAAGCGGGGAGAGTCTGGAAAGTCAGTCCTATGTGCAACAAATCCAAGAGTCTTTGCGTATGCGCTAGCAGGAGTAAAGCGTTCGATACAAAGTTCAGTGGCACATTTCTTAGATGCACCGCTCCCTATTTCGCTTTCTGAGCAGAGCACCATTTCGCAGATCGGAGAAAATATTTCTTCCATCTCTTCTGCCCATACGTGATGGTCTATCCAAATGTTTGAAAAACCTTTTTGTTTTGAAATGTTGAGCGCTTCAAACACAGGCAGGTAACTTTCACGATTTACACCAATATCTGAGATTATTATCGTTCCCGAATCGGATGATTGTATAAAAGATAGAATCTTGTCCTTTATTGCAAGCATATTTTCAAAGCCGTGATTTGTCAGTATGACCTCGGACTGTGGGTGCGCCATCTTTAAGACTGCAGCAGAGAACAAACCGTCAACATCTTGCTCATGAGAAAAAACCAAAAATTTCCTGTTATTATTCATTGTACTGTTGATTTAACCTGCTGCTACTGGGAATAGTATAGTGTCATTTATTTCTGTTTCCATTCTTTCGGTAAGGTATAAGATTCGGTCAGTTTATAGCTGATAATAGCTTGGAGACACTGGCTAAGAGGATGATACAATGCATTTCAAGTATCTCGACCTGTGGCGGGAGATTTTTCTTACTCACAGCGCTAGCCGATTTTATATTATAACGATTGCAAATAATCATAACTTCAGATAAGTGGTTTAGTTTTGCGCTACCTTGAGTAACTCTTTCGGTTTCAGCCCTCAAAATTAGATAGAGCGAATAACAATGACATAATGTGAAAATATTTTACTGCAAATATGATGTATTTATTCAAGTCAGTCGGAATAAGTATGATCTGATTTATGGAAAGCCCGAAAATGGTTTTAGTAATATACCGTTTGAAGTTCAAGTCTGACCCAGGTTTTGAGAACGCCGTACAGGCCTTGCGGTTTGGAGAAAATCTTCGAATGTATTTAGAGTCGCTACAGAGATCGCTATCTTTGAAACCCTTTGAATCGAATTACCCAAAGATTACTCCGCCCGAGATAAATTTGTGCAAAGATGATCTTGTGATTTATGTATGTTCTTATGAAAATGCACAATATTTGAGGAGCTCTGCTACTATAGATGTTATGTCCAAAAAAACTGGTCAGAGTATGCCAAGAGTACCCTATTATTATGAGATCTTCTTGAAGAGCTCTTTTGGGTCAATTGCGGATCTGTCAATTGCTTCAGGTGACCCCATTTAAGATGTTGTGTCGGCAGATCTAGCAGGCAATCAGGGCATTAGATTTGTAAAGTGGGATGACTAGAGGAGAAGAAGAAGATTATCAAGACAAAGTGCATCCACTAATCCACATGGTAAATATGCCTTTGATTTGTTCTCACTATATCTTGTGAGGTAAGCTCCGAATTGCTATCAAAAAAATTTCAAAGAAAAAAAAGGATGGTTTGTTGATGAGGGAGACACAAACCAATATTTTTAGGCAATTGTTAACCATCAGTAGTACCGTCGGGGCCTATGTAAAAGACAACGTTCACGGTTGTTGAAACTTCTTGTCGCCCCGGAAGGATTTGCGTAGGAGCAGATACTGCACCTGCAGCTTCTCCAGCACCAGCAGCGTCGCGTAGGCTGACAGTGTATATTGGAAAGTCAATCGGGTTTATTTCTGCACTGGAAACACCAGTTATTGTCATCTGGAGAGCTTCCGCTGCAATATTGGCTCTCTGTCGTGCATTGGTTATTGCTTCCCCAACCAAGGTGCCGCGTATTTCCTCTTGTCTATCTGGCGATATGAAGAACGTAACGCTGTCGACACGGTTTGCACCTGCCCCAACAGCAGCATCTATCACTTGTCCAGCATTAACATCAGGCACTGACTCAGTCGCTACTCGGAAAAATGGGACATCAAGCGTCACGGTCACAGTATTAACAGCTCTGTATCCTATAATTTCTTGCCTTGTTTCACAGCCCGGGGGCGGAGGATAAATCTGTATGCATTGTTCTGCTGGCGGGATGAATTCATAGATAGGCGATACGCTATAGCTGCTCGTTTCTATCCTGTCCTCAGTAAAGCCTAATCCTCTAAGCGCTGTTATCACTTGGCCTGTAAGGTTCGCGTTTTGCGATACGGCCTCCTGTGCTGTTGTTCCGTTCGTCTCCACTCCCACGCTGACGGATAACCTATCCGGCCGGACCTCCGTTGTAGATGTACTCGTTATTGAAAGGGTCGAACGAGTCGCCAACGATGCGTCAGCATCTTCTCGGCCGGAATTGCCATTATCTGTGATTGTCTCATTTCCCGGACTCACAGTCTGAGTTCTATTAACAGTAGCCGCAGGCTCTTGAGCTTCTTGGTTTTCATCTTCCTCTAGGGTTTGGGCCTGCGCGAACGGCATATGACTGCCTGCCAGAGACGAAGCCGTCAGCATCGCTAATACAAGCACTGATGCAAGAGAATAGTTGGGATGTTTGACATTTCTGCCCGGTTTGATACCGAGACTTTTTATTGTTGACATATACGATCAACATAATAGAACAACATAGTCCTTATTAGCAGAACTGTATCTCATTCAAGAGACAAAATTTATTACATTTTTCGTATCCATCATAGAAGTAACCAAATATATCGAAACTTGTGCAAATGGTCATAATGGCATGAAAGCACAGCTAATTGAGGGAATTTTTTTGCAAGTATCCGAACGCTGGTCGATCTGCTTTAAAGGTTACAGAAAAATCGAGATATAGCCATAGATGATATCGACGCCGAAAAGATAGAAATTAGCAAATTCGTTATTTTCATTGTCCCAGGATACATGATCTAAGTTCACATAGATGATTTCAGAATAGCTTCTTTGCTTTTGCAGCACCTTTACTTATTATTATTCTCTTTTAGACTAGCACCTATGGTAGTGAGTAGTGTAAATATCATTAGTGCAACTAAGCCATGGCAAGATAAAATCAAAAAAAGAAAGAGGGGCCGAAGCAGCTAGGCCATATGGCTGGCTTGATTACCCAAAAATCGGATTGGGTGAATCAGCGCCTGCGGATGGAGGCGGTGATGCTTGTGTTTCTGCATCAGGGGTTGAAAGTGGCACGTCTTGAGTGTCAGCTGTTGTTGCATTGGCTGTTGTTGTTGTTGCAGTCTCGTTTCCTAGTGGTTGTGTTCCTGTTTCGGTCTCAGCTGCTGGTGGTTGAGTGTCAGCTGTTGTTGCATTGGCTGTTGTTGTTGTTGCAGTCTCGTTTCCTAGTGGTTGTGTTCCTGTTTCGGTCTGAGCGCCTCCACTTACGATGACTTGACCACTCATCCATGGGTGGATCGCACAGAAGTATGGATATACCCCAGGTTCTTCAAAGGCCACAGTAAATGAGCTGACTGGGGGAAAAGGTGGACCCAATGGCTCTCCTGTCACGCTTTCAGTATCTTGGGGTATTCCTTGATCATCCGTTACGTTCAAGGCATCAGTAGGGCTGCCAGTAGCGTTAGTTGTTTCAGTCGTCAGACTGGTTGGAGAAATTTCTGCAGTTACGGACGGTTCCGCTCCGGTACCTGTTTCAGTGTTGTCCACTTGGCCTGCACCCACAGGGGGCATTGGAGGAAGTATAATACCTGAGTTTAACACATTCACAGTGCTGTTAAGTGTAGCTTGAATATCAGTTCCTTCGAGGTAGGTAGTTTGGTTGTTTGTATCAACTAGTGAAGGATACCATGCAATTTTGTTCATTGCCACAATCGCTTCTCTACCTTGAGGACCTGGTATGGTGACGGGCTCGCCAAGGCTAAACGGTGGAAGCAGCTCAAAGTCTGTAGCACTCGATCCAGCAGGAATAGCAAATGGTAAAAGTATGTCAGATTGAATGCTTGGATCTCGGACAAAAGTTACAGTATGGATATCTACGAACTCATCAGGCGTGAACCATGTGACGGTTTCTCCTGCATCAATTTCAATAGTCTGTGGTGTGAATGTATAGTATTGAACAGTCGCGTTACTTCCTTCACCGATTGATACCGCTACAACTCCTTCTGGAGATAAATCATCTGTTTGTAGTGTCTCATCAGTTAACTGGGTTTGATTAGTCGGGGTCGCGAAACTAGCTGGACCATTTAACGCCAAAAGGGTCGCGGCCAGGATCCCAACATAGTACAAATTGCTTTTCATTGAAATGTAAGACAATTTTTCAGATTTAAGGGGTTCTTTGGCGTATTCTGTTCATTGCTCTTGCTTTTGCGCACTACATTCGTCTATAGTTCATATTCGCTCAATGTATGGCTATCAGGAGTTACGGCAATGATACGCAAGAGGAAATCTGTGCTAAGATTTAAGTGAGTTCATCGTGCTAGGAAAAACGGGGATGAAGTGAGTTTGCTGCTCCAGGCTGAGCAAAAAGCGATGAAGATCTCGCGACGAACTGACCCTCATTTCATGATATGAATTACAGAGCACACATAACGCATCAATAGCATTAACTCTCTTTCATAATAGTTATAGCAATTATGCAGAGTTTATGTTTCCTCGATCGCCTATGTCTGTTTAACTTGAGAAAAGGCTAGCCTTCACTACGGAAACCAGTTGTTTAATCCAAAAGAGCTAGACCTTACGCAAAAAGTAAATATAAAACAATTATTAACCGATGTCTTCTCTTTATAGAGATGACAGTATAAAAATGGAGATAGTTTATGATTATCCACTTTATCGGCCTCCCTCTGAGGCTGATTCCGTAATATTTCAAGTTACGCTTGGGTGCTCCTTCAACAAGTGTTCTTATTGCAATATGTACCGAACCAAAGAGTATGCCGAGCGGCCTTGGGGTGAGATTAAGTCAGAGATCGATATGGCGGTCAGGTTCTATCCAGATACTCGCAGGATCTTTTTAGCAGACGGTGACGCGTTAAACCTTCCCAAGGATAAGATGATGGAGGTTCTAAAGTACCTGCGGGAAAATTTTCCCAAACTTCAAAGGATCTCTTGCTATGCTATGCCAAAAAATATTCTGCAGAAGAATGATGATGAGCTTAGGGAAATAAGAAGTGCGGGTCTTGACATGTTGTATGTAGGAATTGAAAGTGGACATGATATGGTGCTTAAGAAGGTAACCAAGGGCGCCACATACAAGACCATCCTTGAAGCATGCCAAAAGGCCAAACGTCAGGGATACATCCTTTCCTGTATGGTAATCCTAGGGCTAGGAGGCAAAACATATACTGAACAACACATCTCAGATACTGCGCGCATTTTGAGCGAAACTTCTCCTGACTATGTTGGAGCGCTAACGCTTCACCTTGAAGAGGGCATATACCATGAATTTATGGACAAATTTGGAGAGCCTTTTAAACCGCTAGATGATTTGGACATTCTGGATGAGCTAGAAAAGCTCATCGGTAACCTAAACCCAAGCACGCCGGTCATCTTCAGAGCAAACCATGCTTCAAATGTCTATTCAATAGGAGGTACGTTGCCTGAAGATAAAGATAAGATTCTAGACTTGATTAAAAGATTGAAGTCACATCCAGATATGCTCAAGCCTAAGTTCCTCAGGCGTTTTTAGGCGATCTAAATCATGAAGTGTCTTATCATTTGTACTTTCTACATATAGCTATTAGATATGATAACAAATAGATTAACAGGAGCTTCAATCTGGATTATTGATCCAATTTAGTTGGGTGTTGCTTATTTGGTTGCTATTCTACGATCCCGAGAAACAGGTTTGCTACCGGTCCAGTTACTTCAATTATTCAGGCGACAGGAATTTGACCTCGTAGGTTCGAACGATCTTTTGAACGCTTGTCGGATAAGCGAAAAAGTTAGACTTTTCGTCCGCTCTTCTATGACGCATTGAGGCCACTAGCGGTAAAATAAACTTAAACTCCTTAGCCACATTAGGACGGTCCATTATTACAATCGACATGTATGAAGGAAAGAATCAAGACAACAAAAGGATAATTGTTAGTTCGAAGAGGACAGGAGAGCTGGAATTAGGTAAAGACCTCTCGCTAACTGAAAAAACACGATTACATGTCAAAAGAGCTGTCTTAGCAGCGATAGAATTATTACCCTGACAGGTTATTTTGGGTTTATTGTACCGCGGGGAACTAGAGGTTCAGGCCAAAAGAAAGGCGCTGGCGGTTTTGCAGGACGAAATTACTAAAATCCTGAATTCATCAAGGGGCTTATCAACCTTGACAGCAGCACTCATCAAAGGCGACGAAATGAATACCCAACAATCTCTTGAACGTATGACAAAGACAGAAGAAGAGGTCGAGAATCTCTGCAGGAACATAACCCGCGAGGTTGCTGAAATAGGCAGTCTAATGGCAAACCGGGAAGATATTTTGAGAACTGCCTATATCATTGACGATATTGCAGGTTACATCAGCGGTGTTGCGTTTAGACTTGCAAACGTAAAACCAACCATCCTAAAGAAGGCCTCTTTTGATGAGGACCTAAACCAGCTCGTCGGCATGGTTGTAGACACTATTTTTAAGCTAAACGAGATGGGCAGAGCCCTTTCAATCAATCCCCCAAACGCAATAGACATTGCTAGAGATGTTCAAACTCTTGAGCGTCAGGTAGATGCAAAGCACAGGGCTATCATTGTCAAAGTGCTCAACGAAATTTCGAGTACTAAGGATCTACTGCTTCTCAAAGACGCGGTTGAGGGCATCGAGGGCATGGTTGACAAATGTCAAGAAGCATCTGATTCGTTTACAATCCTTGCCTTGAGCATGTAGACAATGATCAGCGGCAGGCTGATTGAAAATCGAATAGTGGTCTGGGACGTCTCGCATTCAAGGACACTTTTCGGCGGGGGCTATTACGGTAAGCCGCTTGGAATCCTAAAGCCTAAGGGAACTGAGTTTGATGCGCCACTCGTGCTGGACCTCATAGAGGGATGCTACCTTGTGCAGAAGAACAGATTAGAAGTTTCGCATGTAGATGGCAAGCCTGTATCTCTTGCTAAAATAAAGAGAATATGCAAAAAACAGTACGTCGACTTTGATGCGGACTACCTGGTTTATCAGAACCTGCGTGACAAGGGTTACGTTGTTACCCCTGGCATCAAATTCGGTTGCGATTTTGCAGTCTACGAACAGGGACCTGGTATCGACCATGCACCGTACCTGGTGCAGGTATTTAGGGCTACAGATGAGCTTGCTGCTACGGGCATAGTTCTGGCTGGCAGGCTTGCAACTACTGTAAAGAAACAATTCATTTTAGCGATCCCAAAAGTCAAACAGAAAAAAGTAGATTTTGTCGGATTCGATTGGTGGCGTGCCTAGTTATTGGAGACTGTGGGTGGTTGCTCCACCTTTCCGTTCTGAGATGGGAGGTCAAATTTAACGAAATTCTCCCCAGAGATTGTAAGGAGCGCACTATACTTTTCAGAACCTTGGTCGAGCCACCCTTTGTAGCGAATGGAATTCTTTACAATGTCAGCTATACTGGGTTTCTTCTCGTTTACTTCGTCGTAGCATGATAAAATCTCCCCAAACTTGATCTCTTGCTGATTATTGAACTTTGTAAGATAATAAACAAAGACCGCTGTTTTTTCATAATGGTTTGTCGGCTTTTTCTGGGCATAGAATTCACGAAGGCCAATCTTGTTTTCGTTTGCCTTGAGGTCAACAGGTATCGGGTGTATTGTTATTGCAGGTCTGGCGGAATGCTTTGTGCTAATCGTATTTGACTTGTGAGGTTGGGGAAGAGAGTGCTCAATCACGGCCGAGGTTTCTTTGCTCTTAGATAACTCCTCAGGAAGTGCAGCTTGGACAGACTGCGTCTTCAGCTCAAGGCTTTGCTCAACCCCTCTAGTTATGGCTTCTTTAACTGCCATCTTGAAGATTTCCTGAAATTTTTCAAGGTGCTTATCGACAAAGCTCTCTTTGCCTTCAAGTTCAACCATACCCTCTCTGACGTTTATCGTAAATCGGGCTTCTGAATCTGTCAAGTCGTTCTATAAGCTCTTGAAGTTTTTAATTAAGCTGTTGGTGATAGTTTGAATCGGGCGAGCCACAAAGAAAATTTGAGCAGAAAGCCAATGGGGGCGCAAACTGTTGTATTAAATATGCGCGGTATATGTAGTAGCATAGTTAAACAATGTTTGTAGTCAAGAGGCTTGGCAGGAACGGGTTATGGAGTGCAGTGAGCCTTATAGATAAGAACGGCTCATTCAGGGGCGAAGCTAAGTTTGAGACAAAGAAAGAAGCTGAAGAATATTTGGCTGATTACCTGAAAAGGATGAAAGACCGTTTAGTTGTGAGTCCTGAAGGGATAGGGCAGATCAAGATATTTAAAGAAGGCTAGAGCGAGAGAGACGCGAACTAAGGCAAAACCGATTAGTACATCTTATTGACAGAAAGATCCAAATGTTTTAGCGAGAGTAATTTCAAGAGATGTAGATGAGATCGATGATTATAAGGCATCTGGTACACCGAATGTGGCAATTGCTCTCTGTCTTCTCTTTCCTGTATTGTGGGGCCTTGAATTACAGAACAGTTTTTATTATAAAACACTATTCGCTTGCAGTC
>DAINRW010000048.1:0-8781 GCA_036741615.1 Nitrososphaera sp. | reverse complement strand
AGCATCATTTTCGCATGATACCTCTTTGAGTTCATGCTCGAGTGAGGTATTTTAAACTTAGAAAATGAAATATTTCAATAGGGATTATTCTCTGGTTCGGAATTATTGAATTACGTTGAGGTTACGTGTATTTTGCCGATGTCGGCAAATATGCTCTCTATCTCACTATCAATGCTAAATCTCCAACATGGACACACATCAATATGGCGGGCAGAAAGTAGGAAGGAGTACCCCTATCCAATAACGTAGCTGCTCATAGTTACCATTCTTGTTTACGGGCAAAGTAAAGTTGTGCTCTTTATCAGAGGATGTTTTAATATGAAGAAAGTTCGAAACAATCGCTCTGCCAAACATGTTTGTCACCATTGTTTCTATGCCTTTTTTAAGCACAAATTCTGAGATGTCGGAATACCAGATGTAGAAGCTCTCCTGTCTCCTCAAAAGCTCCTGAGGGCTTGATGCTGCCTGCGAGCGTATATTTGAAGAATTTGAATCTTTTAGCAGCACAAGATAGGGGTAGGGTGCTAGCCCGGCGACGTAACCCAAATCTGCAAATTTTGTCAAAAAACTCTTCTTGGTGACTATGATCCTGTTAGTAGTAAAGTCCAAAAAGTAATTCTTTGCCCATCCTCCCTTCTCTTCAGAACTGATTCTAAGTATTACCTCTTCGTGGCCGTTCTTTAAGCACCAATCAATAAATACTCTGATCTTTTCTGAATCGGACTTGTCACTGAGCCTTTTCTTTGATTCCTTGAGAAATTTTTCAAAAAGTCCTGAGTCCATATCATGCCCACCTCTTGCAGGATACAATAAAAAGGGTTGGGGAGGGAGTTCCCCTGCCTACGGCCTTGCCCAGCCGATTCCTGCAGGGATATTCTGAAAGCCAGCTGTTGCCAATAAGAATATCCAAGCCGTAAATACGAACGGGCCGGTAAGAGCGGGCAGTCCCCATTGTCCAAAGAACCGCTGTAGACCGGGCATCAGAAATGAACAACCTATCGTGGCAAAAACAGCCATCATAAACGATTGAGGCGTGAGTGGGACAAAACTTGTTAGGGCTATCATGACTAGTACTTGATTGAAACCATGCAGTCCCATCCTTATTTCCGCGGTAGGCAACTTGTTGAGTATTCCCATTGCTACGCCTATGCCTGAACCCAGAAGAGCCATCAACCCTGCCAAGAAAAGTGTTGAGTTTTCGTTCCATTGAGCAGTATATGCATTGGTGAACAAAGGCCTGCCCTCCTGCACCCCAGCTATTAGTGGGGCAAGTTCAAATGCTAGCGTAAGGCCTACAACCCAGAATACACCCGTTTTCCAGTTTTCTACAAAGGTGACCTGTGAGACACCTTTTAGTGTAGCTACTATGAACTCTTTTGCTGTCCACTTAAACGTCCCTTCTTGCTTGGGGTTTGCACTTTCAGATAATAGTTCTTCCTTGGGAGGAGGTGGAGGTGCAGGCCATATGTCATGTCCGAACCTCTTGGATGCGTACATTAGAGCCCAGGTAGTGAAGATAAACGACGAGGTAAAGCCGGGTATAGCCCACGAGTTGGCTACGCCATCAAGTATAAAGAGGTCTCCCATCAGGTGCGAGAAGGCCATCCATGTAAAGGCCGTTATGGCCGCCCCAAAGACTGAGATGAAGAAAGTGGCCCTGTTTGCCTTGACAAAGGGTCCTGACCAAAATGCCATTCCAGTAAGTATTGAGTTATAACCGAACAGACCGAAAGTGACCAAGTCGTAAGGAGCCCCAGCTAAAAGAGCAACTCCTGCGCCTATCAAGCCCGAAAGCACCATCATCGCGCCAGCCTTCCTAGAGGCAAGGAAGACACCTGCTAAGATCAGTATGCCTGTTATGGGCGAGCTAAAGAGGGGTACTTCGGCAATGCCATTGAACAGTGTAAAGAAGAAATCCATGATTGGATCTCCAGTGCTGTAGGTTGGAATAGCCATTGATTTTGGGTCTTAGGATTATAGAGTTTAACATTTGTAGAATACATCAATTTATTAACGGCAATTATCCGACAATTTCGCCGATGTCGGCAATAATCACCTCGGGAATCTTCTATCTGGAAGGAATTTTTATTATTAAAAAGAGACTAGCATCTAAAGATTAATCTAAACATCCCAGTAAAGCCACTCACGCTTGGTACTGGACACACTAAATGCTGTAATTGAGCCGCTCTTTAACATTGTAGAAAGCAACATCAACGTAGCGGCACCTACAGGCATCCTTCTTCTTGGTCTTGTAACAGGCTTGCGTCATTCGATCGAAGCAGATCATGTCGCAGCAGTGCTTTCAGTCGTTGCATCAAACCGCAAAAATATCAAGCGTGCCTCTATGCTTGGCGCAATATGGGGGCTTGGTCATACCACATCGCTTTTTGTTGCAGGACTCGTGGTATTGCTACTTGCAGTCAACATCAGCGATACCATAAGCAATAGGCTGGAATTTGGGGTAGGTATAATGTTGCTATTTCTAGGTGTTACTACTTTCACTGGATGGAGCATTGGCAAATTCTTCAAAGGCCTGCGACATCGAAAATCGTCGTCGTCATCGTCTCACGACCACATCCATCACCATCAGGGCAATGTCGTTCATTCGCATCGACATGTTCATGATGACGAACACGGCCACGGGCACAAGTCCCTCATCATCGGGATGATTCATGGCATGGCTGGAAGTGGAGCTTTGCTGGTTATAGTGCTGTCAACCATTAATTCTGTACCCCTAGGTTTGGCATACATTGCAATATTTGGAGCAGGGTCTATCGGGGGGATGGTGGGAATAAGCACACTCATGGGAATACCCTTTGTCAAACTTTCCGATTCAGCAAAAATTAGCATGGCTCTCAGGTATGCCGCAGCAATAACAACGCTTGCAATCGGAGCAGGTCTGATATATGATCTAGTCTGGATAGATCAAATATTCACCTCATAAAAATTAGGGATCGATGTCATCCATTACACCCTTTATCCTTATGTGACTCATTTTTATTATATTTACAATTATTATTATCTAGAGTGTAGAGATTGCATTTATACATTGGATTTCGCAAATTAGTATAGCTAAATTCCGTTAAAACACCTATAACTTAGAAGACATACATTTAGCAGCGACACTATTAATGCTTGACAATATTGACGAACTCATCCTTTCTACGTTGAGCATGAACTCGAAACAAGATAGTAAAGAGATCTGGGACTTCCTCAGAGGCTATGGTCATAACCTTACCGAGGAAGAGATCGGATCAAGAATTGCTAGGTTGGAGGAAGATGGGGTCATAACGGGATACACAATATCAGTTGATACCGCAAAGATCAGACGTTGGGTGATAAGAGTAGTCCTCGTAACTTTCAGGACGTCTCAACACCTTCCAAAGAGGCTTGAGGGTCTGAAGAAATATTTGGCTGATGCACCTTTTGTCCTATTCTCGGGTCGGACGAGAGGGGGATATGATTGGATATCCGTACAATCTTTTCCATCAGAAGAAATAGCCGATGAGGAAAGTGATATTTATAGAAACTTGTTTGGGGATATTATACAATCGTATGAAGCGTACGATTTCATACCCATAAAAGATCCCTCATTCCATTCTCTTGCATATACAAGTAAAGACTACAAAAAATTCCTAGAGGAATGGATCCCCCTTTCCTTCCAAGATAGGCCGACAGGATAGCTATGAGCTTGATTTTTTGTTTTTGAAACGTATGCTCTCATCTATTAGTGAGTGAATCCCCAGTCTTATCCCCATCAGCAGATTAATTATTTCTGCTCGCTGCTCCGGTTCTATAGTTGTATGAACTTCATTTATCAAGTTATCCAGTCTTGCCAACGTTATCTTGAGTGTAAGAGATGCTTTCTTTGCTATTGCGGAAGATCTTGATTCATCTTTTGTAGAAACTATTATCTTGTTAAATGTTTCTTCCTCCTTTAATGCCATCTTCAATTCCCGAATCTGCCTTACAGTTAGATTATTGTTGATGACTTCACTTGCTATCTTTTGCTGCTTATCAAATGGAACTTGCACTATTTCTATAGCTTGACTTACCTTAAGCGAGTTGCTCGCAATTTTGTTCTTGATTTCCTCGGGTAGTTTGAGCAGCTGCATATGATGTGAGACATATTCTTCGCTTTTGCCGATTTTTTTAGCAAGCTCACTCACTCCACCCCATCCAAAGTCAATCACATATCTTCTAAAGGCTTCAGCCTCTTCTATTGGATCCATAGATTTTCTTTGAATATTCTCGGTAAGCTGGATTTCGTACGTCTGTTTGTCTGACAATTCCCTTATTTTTGCAGTGATGAATCTCCACCTAAGGGTCCTACATGCTTGAAACCTCCTATGGCCTGCAACAATTTCAAAACCATGTTCAAGCGGTCTTATTAGAATTGGTTGTAATAGGCCATGCTCTCTTATGCTATTGACCAAAGTTTCAAAATCACAATCATTTCTCTGAAATTTGTCTCGTATAGAGAATTGAGATGGGCGAATCATTTTCATCTCTATTTGTTCAACTATGCTTGAATCGACAAACTCCATTGCGTTTACATGCTATCAGAAGTACTTATCCTTTACCTGATATGACACAATCAAAGAAAATTGTGATATTATCATTGGTCAAGCGCCCCCTAGACGGGCTATCCATAGCAATAATTCCCCGCGACAGGCTATTAGAGAATAATAACATTTACTATAAATGCACTTTCTACAGACTGAATTATCAAGAACTTGTAGTTATGCAGGAACAAAAGGGTTTTAATGCATACTCGTGAGCGTAATAATACATGAAACACATGCCCACACATACACACACATACACACACAATATACAAGAATCCTGCAACTCTATCTTTCAATTCTATTCATGACGTGCGAAATTGAGTAAGGGGATAACATGCTTTGCTTCATGCTTGTTTTAGCTCATAATGTGGAAGATAAAAAAGCACATACACACGCATTCTTTTAATTTCTTCGGACACAACGATCATAGAACGGGCACACTAAATGAAATTGGTTTGGCTATGCAACTCTACATGCGCATTTTCATCGGAGATATCTTTTCTTTGAGTAAAAGACTTCTTCAGTCAGAAAGAGATCTTGAACATCCCTTGGAAGTAGATCGTTTTGTATTGACGCTTTTCCAATTGCTAAATCTTTGAGGAACTCATCCCCCACAATTTCAGCAAGCCTATTGACTGGATATAGATACAGCATATCTACCCAAGATGGATACGAAGGTCTCACATACCTGTATCCTTCAGTAAGTTTTAGAGTAAAGTACCATGCAAATCCTTCCCTAAGCTGATGTGTATGGCTTTTGCTTATTATTCCATGTATCAATTCATGTAAATAATGACCAAATCTTGCGATGTCGCATCTTATTACAATTTCCTCAAGACGATAATCTGTAATACCTACGAATTTCGTATCGTTATACATTGAAAGAGTAGATTGACCTTTTCTGGATATGATTTGCACTTCCATATCCCATCTCCCTCGGCATATTAGAACATCAAAGGAGGTGACCATTCCAAAATAATCGTTGATTATCTCGTTTGCATATTTGATCCACGATGTTACTTTTTTAACTTCCTCATTGGTTATACCCGTAAGAAAAGATACTGCGCGTTCCCTCGAATGGATCAATCCAGGTTAATACATGTTCACTAAAACAGAGAAGCTATATATAATTACCCCCTTTTTAAGAAAAGTTGAATATGAGCTGTAACTTTTTTCAGCTTGTTGGCGATCCTCTTGAATTTTATACACCTGAAATTATTATACTAGAGACTTGCATAAGCACGGGTAGATATACCACCTGGGGTGGGCGCCTTATTGATTTTTGAAATCGTATGGTAAAAAGGGGAAGAATATCAAATCATACAATTTTAAATGTGTGGAGGAAATGCGTGACTGAAACAACATCTGGGATGATCTATTGCTTATAATAGTACAAGTTCTTCTAGTCATCGGACATTGAAATACTTTCACTCGCAGCGCAAAACAGGCTGCCAGAATATAGTGAGTAGAGAACAGAGAATAAAATTACAAAGAACTTGATTAATAATGGCTCTTACCGTTCATTATAAAACCCACATATTGCATTAATGTATATACACTATTTCTGCATGTTCTTTGAAGATACTTGTAATGCTGCATAAATGAATGGCAGCAATGTACTGGCCTCGCCATGTATAGTGGTTTGAGAGGCCTTGGCGGTTACCTTTCCCCAGGATATCGCCTCAGCAACTAATGCACCACTCAGACTGCCATCCCATTCAGGAGCAGTGGTTATGTAAACGGCATAATCAAGTCCTCCTCTGAACTGGTTCCACCATAACGTATGATGCTTTGAAATTCCTCCTCCAATCATAAATGCGCCGGACTTTTTTGCCTCAAATACAAGGTCGGAAAGCTTGCTTTGGTCCTTCAGTATATCTATTTTGAAGTCTTTATGTTGTTGGTAAAACAACCATATTTGGCTTCCTACCGCACCATCGACTATGCCTGGAACAATAACAGGGATTTTGTTTTTGTATGCCCAATAAAGGAACGACGATTCATCAAGAGTACTCCCTATGAAGCTAGTAATTTCATAGGATGCAACATCTCGGAAACCGCCTTTGTACATATCGTTTAGACACTTTTGCGTTTTCTCTTCAATAAGCGGCCCGTAGTTCTCCATTGGTACAAGGACATTGCCAAGTCTATGGATATTGTTGTCTAGCAACATGCTATCATCCATGCGAAAGTCACCAGCGTAATACTTTTCATATGTTCTTGCGACATCGTGGTCGATCGCACCACATGTAGTGATGACAACATCAAACATCTTGTGCTTTAACATGTCGCGAATGATACCTCTTGAACCTGTTGACATGAGTGAGCCAACGAATGAAAGAAACCTAGTACAGCCTTGCTCACTTATCATACTTTGAAGAATATCAATGCCTTGAGCAAGATTCCGCGATTCAAAGCCCCCGGAATTCGCCATTTCTGAAAGGATAGATTGAATATCATACTCCTGTATGTTGTAATCTCTTACTTCGCTGCTCAAAAGATCTTTATTCGCTTTCTTTCCACTGTCGGCCATGCAGGCTCTTTCGGACTGTTTATACTAATGAGTCTTTCTTGCTCGATTATATAACTATGTGACGCAGGCAAATTGAAGGTGTGCAGGCAAAGGATTTCAGAGAGGATCATAGGGGCGGATCGTAAGCTTCAGTTATATCTTCACAGCGCGGAATCTACCTATTTCTTGCAAAGTAGCGCTGAGTTTTTAAAAGCATGTATATATAATTTACAAGAACAGCGTGGACAACAGACATTCATTTACAGGAAGAAGAATCGATCCTCCAATAATCTCTGCCAACATGAGTATAGTGCAACTGATTGATTTCTATAGCTCAACGGGTTACAATGCGCGTAGGTTAGCTGAAGCAGCTAAAATGCTGAAAGAGATGATAGAAACTGATTCTACTATATGTTTAACTTTGGCAGGCGCTATGACTCCAATAGGCATAGGGAAAACTATTTCTGCCATGATAGAAGCAGGCTTTATCGATTGGATAGTATCTACAGGCGCCAACGTTTATCATGACCTTCACTTTGCTTATGATTTGCCTGTAAGACAGGGGCATTTTGATGTGGACGATGATATTTTGTATTCCAAGCAAATAGTGAGGATTTACGATGTCTACATAAAGGAGATGGGAACACTCCAAGCTCAAGACATAATTGTGCAAAGAGAAATGAAGAGAGCCAAAAACGCAATACCGCAAAATGCTTCTACGGCGGACATTTCATATGTCCTTGGAAAGGCGGCCAAAGAAAATGCGAAATATCCTGAAAAGTCGTTTCTCGTCAAGGCGTATGAGCACAAGGTGCCTGTCTACATCCCTGCGATAAGCGACTCTTCAATAGGGCTCAATATGCTTCCCCTACTGTTTGAAGACAAAGTCATTCTCCCTAATGTGATACTTGATGTAGCAGAGTCAGCAGCGATACTGTGGCAGAGCGATCGCTCTGGTGGTTTGGAGCTTGGCGGAGGAGTTCCAAAGAATTTTTTCCAGCAAACTGGTCCGGCGCTTTATCAGATATTGAAGATAAAGGAAGGTGGTCAGGACTATCTCATTCAGCTTACAGATGCTCGGCCAGATACTGGAGGATTATCTGGTGCCACGCTACAAGAGGGAAAAAGCTGGGGCAAGATTAAGACATCTCACAAAGACAACATCATTGTTTACGGGGACTCATCAGTGTACTTTCCCTTGCTTTGCGCATATGTTATGTCAATGTGCAAGCCAAGGAAACAGAAGCGTCTCTATGAGAAAAAAAACTCCTGGATAGAGGAAATGAAACAGATATACTTGAAAAATAAAAAGAAATGATCAGATATAGGTTTCGGCCTTGGCTATCCATCTACCTGCTTTTTTGTTCATCTCTATTTGGCCTACAAGTTTACCGTTAGAAAAGATCTTACCATATTCAGATGAGGCGCCAAACATCGCTGACAATAGAGCACGCTTTTCATGATAGCCTGATTCTATCACTTTAGCTCGGAGCTCTTTGCTTGCTTTCTGAAAAATATTGCGTGCAATTGACCAGTCGCCATTCCATGTTACCATTTCAAAGCTGCCGAACTTGACAGTTTGCAATGAATAGCCAGCAAGGTTGCATTCAAACTTATAGTTGTTCTTTTTTGAGTACGCATTTATCCACTCGATTGCTTGTTGGGCCTTCCGATGTTCTACTGCAAAGCTGTCTGCTCCAG
>DAINRW010000047.1:2649-8905 GCA_036741615.1 Nitrososphaera sp. | reverse complement strand
CAAAATCGACATCTAGAACGATTTGACAAAGATAAGCTGGAAAATCTGAACATAGCTAAGTGTCATGTACTGCAGAGTTAGGTGTAAAGCTCTCGGTACTGCAAGAGGCGAATCTACAACAAAGTCATACCAAAGTGATAAGATATATGCTTCCAGTGTAGCGACAAGAGCCGTCGTAATCATTTTTGATTACATTTTGTATGATTATGCCCTTTTCCTTTGAATGTAAGCTGTTTTTTACAAAATAGGAAATTCTGATTGATAATGGTAGATGATCAGTATGTGTATATCTCTCTCTCGTTGCATGCGCGCGCACGCGCATATGTATGGATAAATGCGAGGAGGGTCTCAACTACTATCTTACTTTATGGTTACAAATAACTCGATATGCAACAAGAGCATTGATGGGGCATGGACGAAGAATTCCTGAGAAGGGTAACCAAAATTGAGATAATTTGTGATGGAAGTATCCCGTTAGTTTAGAGTAATTTGCCTACACGTCAGTTGAAATAAATAGACTTTCTACTTTTTTGCTGGATTTTCCATAATCAGGATAATAAGCTTAAAATAGCTACAAATAGGATAAAAAATATTAACTCTATATATGAACGGGCACGCTTTCTTAAAAATAGTCCTAAAGGGTAAAGGTTTATGGACGAAGGATATATTTTAGGTAACCAGGACACTGAAATATCAAGGCTTCAGATACAGGCGGCCTTCTTTGAGCCTCTAACGAAGCAGACGCTTTTGAATGCAGGTTTGAAGAAGGGTATGAGCTGTATTGACATTGGATGCGGTTCTGGTTCTGTAACCAGATTGATGGCCGATCTGGTAGGCGAGGATGGACATGTGGTCGGTGTAGACATTGATAACAGATATTTGGAATATTGCAATCATAGCATCTCTTCAAGACAAAACATCGAGTATGTTCATGATGATATCTGTAACAGCCGACTAGATACTGAGGAAAGATTCGACATTGTTTATTCTAGGTTCATGTTTCATCACTTGAGTAATAGAAGAGAAGCGGTGCATTCAATGAAGCGAATGACAAGGAAGGGCGGTTCAATATTGGTCCAGGATCTAGATCATGCACCTGGCTCATGGCTTTGCTACCCGGAAAATGAATTTGTCGATACACTCAGAAAATTATATGTTGCTCTGATCAAGAATGGCGGAGGTGATCCTCTAGTAGGTAGAAAGCTGTACAAACTGCTGATTGATGAATCGCTTACTGCAAGTGTGGATTGCTACTCGCCTTGCATCCTAATGGGCCAGGAGCCATACGGCTCCCTAGGATGGCAGCTTGCAGAAAGCATTAAACCCCAAATTTTGGAGCATAAATTGCAAAACGAGCAGGAATATGCGGCCATGTATGAAGGATTGAAAATGCTTTCAAAACAAAAAGGAAGTTTTGTGACCTATTCTAGGTTGTTTAGTGTGCTTGGCAGAAAGTGACAAAATGGATAGGAGGTTGCTCTGAAATAGTCAGTATAAGAGACCGGCTTTTGTTTTTATACCGCAAAAGAGATATGATGAAGCATTATACCTTGTTTAAGGGCATATCAGCACAAGAGGTTGTAATACAAATGATATTTTATGAGACTGCAAGTGGCAAGATAAACGCAATCGAATTTGCATCGGAAAAACCTCGTGCGGATACTCTACTCTGTATACATGGACTGTGTTGTGATGCACGAGTTTTTGCATACGTTGGACAAAAACTCTCTGATGCGGGTTACAATGTCGTCAGCATCGATCTGCCAGGTCATAATTTCTCAGATGGTGAAAAAGGAGATCTAGACTTTGGTACCTGCATCAAATCTATTCATCAGATAGTTACTCAATTGAAAAGGAGATCACCAAGAGTATTCATGCTTACACACAGTATGGGCTGCATATTTGCGCTGTGGTATGCGCATCTGTTCAAGGCCTCAATTGATGGATTGATTCTTCTATGTCCGTTCCTCAGGGTCAGCAATATGAAGCGGAGGTATGATGCCGAACCTGATGCTTTGAAGTTTCTTCTTTTGCTTTTTGCACGAATACTTATGCCAAATAAACGTATCAACTTCATAGAGGCTTTCCCAGCATATGTAAAGGCAGGGGGCGAAGAAATTGCATGGATGATGAATGAGCCAGGGATGAATTTTTCTTATTCTTATCGATTCGTTGTAGACATTCTTGCAATGAGAAATAGCAAAATATCTGAACTATCTAATCTTGGCGATACTCCGCTACTCATCTTGCACGGAAGAAAAGATAGAATGATCTATCTCCAAGTGTCCCAGGAATTTTTCAAGTTGGTGGACAGTAAAAGGAAGGAAATCAAGATATTTGACTGTGATCATTGGTTCTATGATGCAATTTTTTATGACCAATCTTTCTCAAGACATAGTGAGGATTCAAGAATGCAAATTATTTCATCCATAGCAGATTGGCTAAAGTCTGGTGATGGTAGAACCTAAAATGTTTTAGGTGGAGATATATACGCACGCCCCCCAAGCAGCTTGACAAGATCCCTATCTCTTAGAGATGCTCTCAATAAGCTGTGGAGCCTGTGCATTCTGTGCTAGTGTCTGATAATAGGATATGAAACGTTGAGCAAGATATGCATCGTCATAATGGGCAATTGCGAGTGTGAATTGTTCGGGATTCATATAATCAGTAGTCTCATAGCATACTGTGGTACCATCGACTACCATGAAGCTTGAAGACAATTTTGCTTTCCTAAGATCAAATCTATTGGACTTAACTATCTTATTCACCATTTCAAAGGTTTCCCGGTTTGGCGGGACCCTCAATATTGCATTAAGTCTGTTCTCAACACTTATCTGGTCAGGCAAGCCATCTAGCATATGCATCATAATACCCTCGTTAGCGATTTTATGGAACATGAGTTTGGAGAAATGAGGATCGTGATAGCGTGTCGCCAGATACACTTCTTTTTGTGCACTCTCCATCAATTTTGTTACTTCAAGAACTAGTTTATTGTAATCCTTAATAACTGAAAATCCGGATAAGTGTGTGCCATTCACAACATCCTTCAGACCAGTATTTTGTATTATTTCCTCAATCACCTTTTCTTTCTGAGACGAGGGAAAATCTTGTCTAGATTTGAGGATATCAACTGCTTTGAGGTTCCAATAGTTGGCCAGAATATTCTCAACAGTCTTGATTTGACTATTGTAGATAAGCGAGCCAAAGGTTGTTGTTCTATAAACCGAATTGCGTTTTTCTATAAAGCCCATGTCAAGCAAGCGTTTGAGCCGAACATAGAATTGTTTCTTGCTAATGTTGCCCCTATAGCTCTCCGATGAACCCCTAAACCCAAAGTATGCCATCTTAATTATGTTTACTGAGTGCCTATCTGCTAGAGGAGAGAAAACTTGCTCAATACTACTAGCCTGCTCGCGCATTCCTCGAAAGTAGCCATAGGCGGTATTTAATGTTATCTTGATCCAAGAAAAGGAGACTAAGGCTTTTGTTGCTAGATAAGAGAAAGATGCTCACACATATGATATATTTATAAGGTATGTAATACATTCGATTATAAAATCATTTTAATTTCAATAGTTCTAGTCTGAAGGCTTATTTCGGCGCATAGTGTTACACCTAAAGGTGATGAAATGGGTATTTTATTCATAACGTGTAATGATTCAAAATAGTCGCCAAAAACAGAAACGCTAGTTTTAAAGAAAAATAAAATGCTGTATGCGTTCATGGCATCTGTCTTAACTATTGGAAAACGTCAAGAAATAAAACAAAAAAGTGCGGGGGCAAAAAATCAAGCCTCTTTTTTTACCTCCCAGGTAATACTCTTTAACTCTCGCAAGAAGCATGGATTGCTTTATTCTATTGCAACTGTAGCAGGTCTATTTTGTATCCCTGGCATTCTAAGTGCAATGGGTTCAGAAACAGAAATCCAGCTATTAGTTCAAAGCATTGCACCGCTGCCTTTCGTTACCTTGATGATTGCAGTAGGCATGTACGTTCTAAACGACCTTGTGGATGCAGATATTGACAGAGTCAATTCGAAGAATAGGCCCATACCTTCAGGTTTAGTTTCAAAAAAACAAGCATGGAGTTTCATCATACTGACAAATGGAACAGCTGTGGCATTGGGAATAATCACCCTCAGCTTGGCTAGCACTATACTTCTAGTGCCCATGATGCTCATAGGGATACTATACTCTTTACCGAAAAATATTGCGCTTATGAATCGCTTCTTACTCAAGAATATTGCTATCGCATTATTCTATGCGCTGTGTGGAATGCTTGGATTTACCTCAAGCTACGGTATGGCACTTGTAATTGACAATCCGATAGTAGCTATTCACATTATGACAATATCTGCTATCATGATTTTTGTCGGCTCAACAATCAACGATTTGGGAGATATTAAAGGAGACAAGGCATCAGGCAGACGCACGATTCCAATTGTCCTTGGAGGCAAAAATACCGTCAGGATACTGATTATCCTTTTGGCAACCATGCCTATGATATCATGGCTGCTTTACATGACAATTGCTGAGCAAGGAAGCATAAGTACAAAGATAACACCCATTGCGGTCACTGTTGTAGCAACGCTTGCAATACTTAGGATGACCAAAATAGATAAAGTATTTGAAGATATGAAGTTAATGCGCGAGCAACACAAAAAATGGTTCCCGCTCTATATGTTACTGCAATTAGCCATGGTAATCGGATCCTTCGTGCCCTAAGAGTAGAGCGGGCGTTAAACGTAAATATCCGTTTGCCTCATTATGACAAGTGTATAGAGGTAGTCTCCTGAAAGGGTAACTATTTGTCTAAATCTACACCCAATAGGAAATCAATCTATAATAAGCGGTTTTACATCTTTTCATATAAGTGCAAGCTATTGGCTAAAAGTCAAACGTCAGCTGCATCAGTGCTTAGAGCAATTGCTGATGACAAATCATTAGAGTTGTTTGGAACTGTTGCGCAAGAAACCATTGATAGTAAGAACCTCAAGGGCAAGATCAAACTTACACGGAAGCAGTATTACTCTAGGCTCTCGAGGATGACACGAGCAGGACTTGTAAAGCGAAAGAATGGTAAATATGTTCTTACGACTTTCGGTAAGATCGTTTATGAATCTAAGGTTACAATTGAAAGTGCACTCAATAACTATTGGAAGCTTAAAGCTATCGACTCACTCGAGATGTCTAATGAACTTCCAAAAGAAGAACGACAGAAGCTTATTGAAACATTGCTCGATAACCAAGGCTTAAAGGCAGTGATTGTAAAAGAAGGATCTTCTGTTGATCATCTTACAGGATGACCCACGTCATAAAAGGCTAACAAGGCTCCTCCTCGGAAATGAGGAGCTCGACTATTAGTTCTTGACCCTCATTTTGCTCTCTGTACTTTAGATTGACTTGCCAAAAGCTACTATGAACTATGCAATAATCCCATTCAGTAGATTATGAGAATTATACATGAGATGTCAAAGTACGAAGGTTGCTATTTTTTGACTCTATATTTTTCCTTAGCACTTTTCTAAATCTTAGTTGCGGTTACTTCCTTGCATGTTACATATCCATATGGTGGATTAGAACTTCTCCATTCAGTTTGGCTTTGTTCATCGATCCTGATTGTTTGATATGCTAACTCAGGTTTACCAATAGTAGCAACATAGGGAGTCCAAATACTCTCTAAAGCAATTTCTGTGGGTCTAAAGTAACGCAAGTATGTAACCTTCCAGTTGTTAACAGGCTTCATTGTTGTTGAGTTCAAACCCCCCACGTCAACCATTCCAACTAATGCCACCCTGTCGGACTTGCCATCCCCATTGTCGTCTAAGTTAACTTTCAGCCCACAATATCCTCTCCATTTGTTTCGAACGTCTCCTACAGGTAGCGAAGTTGAGCTTGGCGAGATGTCACTAGAATAATTAGGATGCGTCTTTTCCCATCGTACCCTGCTTCTTCTACCTGCAAAGTTTGGGATACCGACATCCATGGTGTCTGCATAGGTATTCTCCGAGCTGCTTGAAGAGTGTGGACCCCCGTTCGGCTTTGCGGAAACTTCTTAGCTATCAGGACCCTTTACTCTAAAGTAGCCACCAACATAAACACTGTTCCTAATCCTATCCCTAAAATCGCAGAGCATAGAGCCATCGCTTCTGAAATTTTTTTGTAAATGTCCATGATTCATTAGAATAGCGTAGTGTGAATCCTGAAAGAGGCTGTACATATCTAATACCATTCCGATCGTTTGAAGGGGTGGTGGT
>DAINRW010000047.1:0-2549 GCA_036741615.1 Nitrososphaera sp. | reverse complement strand
TACTGCTATATACAACGAGCGACAATCCATATCTTTCGCTTTTATGAGTTATAGATTTCCGGTCATTCCCAAACTTCGCAGTAGTTACAATGTCAGTATTAATGCAAATAGTAACGTCTACTCTGGATCACTGCTGTGAATGTTTCGTCTAACGGTGTTGCCTCTGATCATGTGACGGTTCGCCACCTGATCTTCATACTCCGATCGAGACCTTACAGATTATAACTTCGTCTGCACATCGCATGATTTCGACCTAATTATTCTCAGCTTCTTCTTCTTTCTATTTTCTTGTAGCATTTATGAATAGAAGAGCCATACTGAAGCGCTTTTTTAGGTTTCACTGCAGATTCTTTCGGAACACCAATAGCAACAGCTATCTGTCGCAGAATGTGCTTCCTTATCAAATCATCTGATCCCCTGATCTTTTGGCTTATAGGGATAGTCTTGGCAAATTGAATAAACTTGGGAGATAGAAATGGTTGCATGACTTTTACTCCTAATTGAGCTGCCACTATATTGATTTCCTTTATAAGAGCAAACTCATTAGCTATGTTGTATTCCATTAACATGTTTATCTCCGTTTCTCCCCCATGACTATATGCACTACGGTATCTATCATAACCGCAGAATAGCTCATCGCATCCGTTTGCGCTCAAGACTACATTCAGATGATTCTCCTTTGCAATTCTGCATATATAAAAAAAAGCGATACAATTTTCGATATGAGACGTATTCTTGCAATTGATCGCTTGCCTTATTCGTTGCAGATTTTCTTGAAATTCAACATAGTCGATCTCGTGCACAACATGATCTAGGGACATTTTTGATGCCACATTTTTTGAGAAGTTTATATCATGGGAGCCGGAAAATCCTACTGTTATGAGCGTAACTTGTTTTCTCAAATGATGACAAATTGCGGCAAGAAGAGAGCTATCTATACCACCTGAGAAAGCTACTGCTACTCTAGGAATTTCTGATATATCCTCAGATACCGCATCATAGAGAGCATTTCTTAAGGAAATCAATGAATAATCAATCAATCAATCAATCACCTTCTGCATAGACTATATACTCTTTTTGTTCAACCAATATGCACCCTTGACAATGAAAAACGGTTTATATATACGCTCGAAACCAAATTCTCTCGGATCAGGAATTCAAATAAATGGCCAAAGAGAGGATTGTTCTTAACAGCGATCTACGATATATTGACAGAGACAATCTGCTCCGTAGCAGATCAGAATTATCTGTTGCGAAAATGTTGTCATTTATCAATCAGGATTATGAGTATGATGTTAGTGTAACAATTCCAGGTGGCGAGTCTGTAAAAATTGATTTCAAAACAGGAGGAGGAAGTGGAAGCAACAGCAAATACATTGAAGTAATAGATTCTGAGGAGGATGCTATCAAGTTCAAAAAGATACAAGAGAAGATTCCAACACTGGATATAATTGCTTTTGGCCATTCAAAGTATGCAAGTAGAATAAATGAAATAGACTCCGTTTTCTTTTTTGACAGTGGCGACCATATGCAAACGGGTTCAATATTTATTGAGGACCCCACGCTTGCGTTTGACTATGCCCATATTCTTCCTCTAGTGGAAAAGTGCTCTGTCCTGCATGGTCATACATCGACTGTGATGGTTGAGATAATTGGTAGCATGAAGAATAACTTGGTAGTTGACTTTGGAGACGCAAAGAGAATAATCAAAGAGACACTCAATGCAATAGATCACAAGTTCTTTATCAACAAAAAATACCTGCAAAAGGAAGATGACATTCATTATTACGTAACATTTGAGGGACCAAAAGGATACTTCAACCTTCAGCTCCCAAAGTCAACCACCTATATGCTGTCAGGTGAGGCTACTGTAGAGAAGCTTTCTGCTGAAATAATTAAACTGCTTGCACCAAAAATGCCACAGAATGTGGAGGCCCTCGGAGTATATATTTACGAAGGAATTAACAAAGGAGCTCACATAATTGCTGGTGTAAAGAAAGAGAAGTAAATGCGGATGCAGCACGATAAGGCTATTGTCATGCTTTCAGGTGGACTCGATTCTGCTACTTGTCTTTATTGGGCAAAAGAAAAATATTCTGAAGTAATTGCAATCACCTTCAATTACCTTCGCAGACTTGTACAGGAAAAACACGCTAGTGTCAGTTTGGTCAAGGCTGCAGGGATAAACAAACTAATCGAAATAGATGTGCCGTTTCTAATGGAAGTAGGCGACTCCTCTTATTATAACGGGCGGTTTAGGAACCTTCATTCTGATGCTCTATGGTCGTCATATGTTCCAGCTAGGAATATGATATTCTACTCTATAAGCGCCCATTATGCAGAGTATCTTGATGCCAAGTGGATCGTCGGAGGTCACAACCTGCACGACACGAAATTCTTCATGGATGCTTCAAAAAGATTCATAGATAAAATAAATATTCTTTTCAAAGAAGGGTGCCTATTATGCAACGGTCAAGCATATCAAATACTGCTCCCATTAGCAAAGATGAATAGAAAACAGATAATTAAGCTTGCTCTGAAGCTCAAGG
>DAINRW010000046.1:0-8949 GCA_036741615.1 Nitrososphaera sp. | reverse complement strand
GGTAATGGATGAAGGGGAATCTAACGACCTTCCCACTGTTGAAATCGTTTCAAACGGTGTAGAAGGTGAAGCACCAGCCACGTTTGAATTTGGCGCACACATCACAGGTGGTACAGAGCCATATTCCATTAGCTGGGACTTTGGAGATGGGGCCGAAGGAAGTGAAGAGCAAAGCGTTATGCACACCTTTGATGAGGCTGGTACGTATAATGTAATTGCTACTGTGACAGATAGCGATGGTCAAACTGCATCTGACAGCCTAGAAATCAGGGTAGAAGAAACGCCAACGGGGGAAGAAGCAGAGTAATAATGCCTTCCTATACTTTTTAGTATAAAATCTAGATTAGCAGGTAACTTTGCGTTCCCTGTTGGGAACTCTCTTAAGGCGTATGTGTAAGGTAATTATGATGATGCCGTAAATGATGAATGATTATAGCTCTTCCTATATGGAATATGCTGGCAGTAATAATTGGTGGTTAAAGGAGGTAAAGGGTGCCCGCGTCTTTGATAAATTTGTATTAGGTTTATTGAAGGCCATTTACAGAGGAACACGTTTTTCACTAAGGCTAATCCTAGGGAGAAAAAGAACAGACAGAATTTATCAAAAACGAAACATAAATTTTAAAGATTTCTTGTATTCCTCCACGAGAATCATGAGAGTAAGCAAGAAACTTCTTTTAGAGATACATGTCCCCAATCATGATTATCGTATACATTGTCCGCTCAATAAGGAGGATTTCATAGTAATGACTAAGCATGAAGAGGAAATAATAGGGATATTTCGTCCTAAAGAAGGCGACATAGTTGTAGATATTGGTGCACACATGGGACGATATACCATTCCCAGCGCAAAATCTGTCGGTGTATCAGGGAAGGTAATTGCTGTTGAGGCTCATCCATATAATTTTGGAATATTGCAACATAACCTAAAGTTGAACAAGTTGACAAATGTCAGTGCGCTAAATAGTGCAGTGTATTCGAAGAAAGCCAATTTAAAATTATACTTGCCAGACGAAGACCTAGGATATACTATGCACCATAGTGTTATGACAAATTATCTTTCTACAAAATATAACAATGAGATTGAACGGAAATTTGTCGAGGTAGAAGCTGACACCTTAGATAATTTATTGAAGAGCAGCGCAATAACGACCGTGAATTGGATTAAAATTGATGTCGAAGGCGCAGAATACGAAGTGCTTAAGGGAGCCAGAGAGATCCTATCTACAAACAAACCTATTTCGATTCTCGTAGAGGTGCACGGTAAAGAGACTTATGGTCCGACGATAGAATTACTCCGATCGAATAATTTTAACATAGAATTTGAAAGAACATATGACAACGGCGAAAAGCATGTGCTTGCAAGAAAATAATCCTTTGCAGTTAGAAAAGGGGAAAAATTTCTACGATTCTCTGGTCAACCTACAACCAATCTGATCCCACTTAATTAGATTGTAAACAGTAGAAGGCCATCAACTGCTCTCTTACCAGCTATTTATCATATCAACAGAAGTTCACGCCAAAAGATTACCCTGAAGCCATATTGGGGACAGTAAGTCTAAGTTTAGAAAAACTAGAGTTGTTGACTATTTGGTTTTCCATGAGTGGTGCTAATATATTTTCCTCATCTGCTATCTGCAGTTGTTCCATTACATATATTGCGTGCAAATAGTCCTGATTTGCCCTGTGACGGAGATAATCTTGAACTATATGGCCGTCAATTTTATGCCATAGTATTATCCCATCAACGGATCTTGTGGCTATTGAAAGAGTCGCCATCACCAGCCTGTCAGACGGCGGATCAAAACCTTGTCTTGTATAATTGTAAGTGATCGTGGGATAGACTATATATCGACTAGGTTTTCCTTGGAACATTTCCTTAAACTGCAACAGATTTGTTTCAAGGCTTGAAACATTGTAATAGCTTGCACTTACTAAAATAATGGTGTCTATATATTGGCCATATTCGTTGGCTACTATTTGATTCCCCAAACCTTCAAAGTATACAACCGGGGAAAATTTTACATCGTTTCTCTTTTCTTTTAGAGCATCAGTGAGATTGGAATCGAGCATGAAATCAATATTTCTCCAAAACTTTGTATCATTCCTTGTACTAATCCAATTAAAGTCATCTATTGTGAAACCTGTGAATGATGAAGGATGTCTAGCTTTAAGGTCATTAAAGTAGCTAATCCAACCCTTCCAGTTATAGCTGCTTGTAACACCGCCTTCAGAGGGCGGTAAAAGAATGATAACTATTTTCATTCCCGTATTATCTGCAGCATCAAGCAATCTTTCCGTAGATTGTAATTCCTTAGGATCTTCGAAATTATCCATGACAAAATAATATTCACTGAATCCCCTTTCAAGGAAATCTAAAATGGCAAGTGTTTGGTCAATTCCATGCATGTCTTCTAAACGAACCGTATCTGGAATATATGCACCCACAATTTTCTTTTCTTCACTGTTTGCAAATGGTATATTTTGTATTGTCATATGAGAGGCACTTATTCTGTCCATTTCTTCTGAGTCATAGCTGTCATATGCGATAACCCCATTATCCACCGGTAATAGAGGATTTAATGGGACTAGAGAAAGTATCACGAGAAAATGAATTAACAAGTCTGGGTGATTATTCCTTCTCATTTCCTTACAGTAAGGATATTTGTTGTTCATAGCTTCAAGAAGTTCTAGTATAGCGCCTTTCGAATAATAATAAACAACTCTGTCAAAATTTGTGCTTCCCTCATACCCGGCAAATTCATACAGTTAGAATAGAGTTGGGATATATCAAGTTCACATGAATGCGAAATCATAGGTCGAGAATTACCCTTGCGTCCGCCTTTAAAGTTTTGCACTTCGCTTCGACGAATTTATGTCAGGGGTGCTTTCTAGGGCGTAGTCTAAGGTCTTAATTAATGTGGAATTTTAATATGTCATTCTAGCCACTAAACCCTCAGTATTAGATAGGACGGCCCTAGCATTGTTCAAAGAAAAACTGACCATTCTAGGTGCGACCGATCGTCTAACCTAGATATTCTCTGTTAAAGGAGACAACCCTGACAGGAGATTTGACATAGTTTTCAGTTTATTCGATGTATTCGTTGGCTGTCAATTTCTGATTACATATTGTGCAGGTGGTAAAAGAGATTGGATATCTTCTATCGCATTTTTTACAGTACATATGCGACATCGGATTAGGGTATGAAGACACGAAAATAACAACTATTCAACTTATATGAATATTTCTAACATGGTACCATATTTTGCTTTAAGAAAAGCATACCAATTCAGCAATTTTGAACATTTTCCATAAATCTCACTCAACCACGTAAGTATTACGGTTTTCTGAGGATAAGTGAGTGGCGCAGAGTGAACCTCTCTTTACATAATCTGCACAGAAGTTATCGTAATTTTTGTATGGAGCTCTAATCGTCTTAAGTATTGAATTCTTACTTTGAACTATGGCAAAGGAATGCCTAGATTGTATAATATAAAGAATCCTCGCCATTTCAGGAGAACTAGGGGAGTTCAGAAGTCCAACCTACGAATCATGAATTGTCGTATCTATTTTTCCTTTATGGTCCAATCACGTTTGTATGTTTCATCTCTCAATTTCTGTCCGCCGAACATCTTAAAATAGGCTTGTCTTATGCTATTTTGTCTTTCAAGCTCTGCCTGTATCCACAAGTTCTCAAACATTGAATAATCAGTGAATACCGTGGATTCGCTATTAGAGTATGTCGCTAAACCTGTTGCTTCTGAGAAATTATCTTTGTTATCATCATTGACCTCTATGGTTAGGGAAAACGATTGGTCAACTATGAACGTAGTAATTTTGCTTCTTAGAGGTTGACGGATAAAATTCACACTGATAAGGTCATGTTTTTTCTTGATCATGTGTTTGGGGATGTCCTTCAGCGTGTCATCATCGATTTTAATTAAAACTCTAACGTTTATTCCTCGACTTCTTGCAGCTCCAAGCAGGTCAATTATTCCATCAGCTTCTGCCCTATAGAAAGAATTCATAGTTGCAAAAAGCGCTTGTATGTCAAATCCTGCTGTTTCGATACGCTCTCTTACAAGTTGGAGTATGGAAGTTGGATCTTGTATAGTCTTGATATATTCTCTTTGAATTCCACGCTGCAGTTCTTTGATTTTGTCCCGTGCAGGTATAGCATGATTCAGGAGATTCTCAAACAAATTTTGTTGCAGTTTCACAAAAGTGGGATTTTTAGAAAAGAGATGCCTATCATATCCTGCCATTTTACGATCAGGACTTTCGATGTCATAGATGTATGTGGTCCCATCTATAATGCAAAAATTTCCGCCTGTTCCATCAGTGTGGTATACTGTTACTCTTCTTGCCAACTCTCTGGCTAGCTCTATATTTTCTGAACTGATTATCGTAAGAAGCCTCACTATTATCTTCTTTTCCTTATCGGCTGTTCTAAGAAATTCAAATAATGAGTTTGAGAGAGTTGATTCAAATTTTGAAAGGTGGCTTAAATAGCAATCTATAGTTGTTGTAGCCTTTAGAAGAAAATTAGAATTTTTGGGCTTTCCTGCTGATTTCCCATTAAATAATAACTGGAAATCATCCAAGTCCTCCATTATCGTGTCTCAATTTAGTAATATGATTCATGAATATAAAAACACACGCTGAAAGAAGAATAACGTCAAATAGCGGAGCTAATCCTGAGTTGGAGAGATCACTCTTATATATTTGCGGAAGAAATTCTTTCATAGATGCCAGTATTCTTAGATGTACATAAAGTTCCCTTTAGCGAAGAAAATTTGAAGGAGTTATGCGCGTCTCCTACAGATGAATTTGGCGTTCGACATGTTAACCTCCTATATAACAAGGATGCAAGAATTTGCTTTTGTTTACTAGAAGGGCCTGATATTGACGCAATAGAGAAACATCATGCAAAGGTAAACATAAAATGCGAATGGATAACAGAGGTTTCGCTCGCACAATCCTTCCAACCTTCTGCTTGACTTTATAGCAAGAATGTAGTGATAGTAGCCCCCGCTTATCCCCATCATTTGTCGATGAAAGTTCGAGATACACTAGTGAAACGAGTAAGCAACACAAACGTCACTATCGAGAGATTTTGTTACTACAATTAGATAGGTGATCTGTATCAGAGTGCAGCCTTGCATCATCAGAGCAACTTGGATTGAATATTCCGCATGAAGCATTCTCAAGAGGCATTTGGTGGTGCAAGTGGCCTTATATTCTAATCATGAATTAGATGGATGACAAAAGGTCTTGTTCCGCTGGAAAAAAGTATGTTTTTCGTTCCTAGACTTTCAAGTCAATCGTGGTCAGTGAGTGCTAGGTGGAGGTACTCATATGTCTTTCATTTGTCCATCGACGTGTTTGATATGTACATTTATTGATAATAGTAATAATGGTAACAGAGTCTGTAAGCTGTAAATATTTGTTTAACCGTAAATAGCGATTTAAATTACTTTCAACACATACTACTGTAAGGTGTTGATTTGTAACAATGGACAGTAATACAAAAAAGTTTTTGCTTGAAACATTACTCTGGATAGGTATCTACTTTGGGATAGCATTCATAGTGTCTAGATTTTTACCCTTTCCTTATTCTCTCATAGTGATAGTTGTTGCTGTCATAGCACTTGGCATCTATAGGAGAAGAAGACAGCTACGAAAAGCAGGTCAAGACTCTTCTCAGAGTTCTTCTTATTTTGGCAATACGTTCGGCTCTCAAAAAGGCATAAATTACTATTGCATAAACTGCGGAACGAAACATAATCAAGTGTCATGTCCAAATTGTGGATCAAAATTGAAGAAAGCTGGATTTTGAAGAAAGCGCGTCATTTCCCGGATATCGTAAACCTCTGGTCGAAACACGAATGCATCGCACTATAAGTATCCTACCCAAAATTTTAAGATCGTAATTCTATGGGTCCATTAGAATATCAGAATAGATGACAGAGGAGCGGAGCATTTTTATTAGTACTTTCAAAATACGGGGCATCCTTCTTTTATCGTAACAGATAGGCTAACATCACAATAGAAGGATATATCTACGTCTCTATCCTATCCTATCCCTGCTCGGCGTGCGCTGTTGGTTTTCCATGCGGGTCTTCAAATATGATAGTGCAACTGCGATACCCAGGATTGAACAGATGACAGCCAGAGATAGCTCTATTGGTATATGATAAAATTCTGACAATAGCATCTTGAATCCTATAAAGAACAATAGTGCAGTTAATGCTGGTTTAAGGTAGTAAAACTTCTCCATGGAACTTGATAAGAGTAAATACAGGCTCCTAAGACCAAGTATCGCAAATACATTTGATGTAATAACAATAAAGGGATCTGATGTAATAGCTAAAACAGCTGGTATTGAATCGAGGGCAAAAATAAGATCAGTCATTTCTACAATAACAAGGGCAACAAGCAGTGGAGTAGCATATAGTATCCCATTCGTACGAATCAGGAACTTATCCGTCTTTAGCTGTACGTCAACTGGCATAATCTTCTTTAAGGCTCGTACAGCAATGTTTTTTTCTACTTCAATTTTCTCCTCCTTCTTTTGCATGAACATCCTAATTGCTGTAAAAATCAAAAATGCGCCAAAAACATAAATCATCCAGTGAAATGTTTCAAGCAGAGAAACTCCGGCAATTATCAGTGGAACCCTCATGGCTATTGCACTCAATATCCCGACGGATAGGACTTTGTGTTGATATTGATGGGGGATCGCCAAAGAGGTAAAAATGAGCAAAAAGACAAACATATTATCTACGCTTAGCGTCTTTTCAAGAGTATAACCTGTAATGTATTCAAGCATCTTATCATAGCCCATGCTAAAATAGATTACACCGGCAAATATCAAACCAAGAGATATCCATACAATAGTCCATGCTAAGGCATCGTTAGTTGAACGGACTTTCTTTTCACGAGATAACTCTTTTTGCTTCTGCGCTTTGGAAAGTATTCCCCTCAATTTGCCTATGAAACCGAGGTCGATAGCCAAAGCTACACCCACAAATATGCTAAACAGTATCCACATTAGGATCTCTTGGATGTGTTCTGCACCAAGTATACTTTCATGTAGCAATGTCTATTTCAGCTCCGCCTGCCAAAACACACAAATGTAAACTATCTTAGATACATATATACGCACTCCAGCCGTCTATAAGCAGAAATTGCTATTCCATCCCTGCTTCCAATCACTTTGGTCCTGGGATCTGATCATTTCCAATGTTTGTATATCAAAGCTTGAAGACCAGCTATGGCCATTTTAACCAGACTCACATTGACATTCAAGCTGAAGATTGTTTTGTCGATTGCAAAAATCGGGGTGAAAAAGAAAGGCAATATTGAGCATAAGGACTTCAAGTAAATCTTATTAGATGCAAACGTGTTCTGTTAATTTGAAATGAAGCCTCAGGGAGTCTCATTAAGAGTTCTTGCCGCTTATGCGCGTGATGTAGGCCGCGGAGTAGTACGCATAGATGGCCGTTCTATGGATGTCCTAGGCGTTGCTGAGGGCAACGTAGTTGAAATTATCGGCAAGAAGGATGGAGCGGACGCAAGATGCTATCGTCTCTTACCGTCCGATGAAGACCAAGGTATAGTAAGGATTGACCCTGCGTTGAGGAAGATGATAGGTGTTGCCATTGATAATACTGTTACCATAAGAAAGATAGCAGATACTGGTGAATCAGCGGAGACACCTGCGATGGTTGAACAAGAGGCTGAAAGGTCAATGTCCCCGAGTCCGAACCCAAGTGAGAATGCTGGACCTGGAACTAAAGACACCGCAACAGCAGCTGCAGCGGCCCTCCCTTCTGCTGCAGCAGTCTTTGTTCTGTCAGGTTCATGTATAGACTTTGAAAAGGAGAGGCCAAAAATAATGTACTTTATAACTACATTAGAATCTGCAACTCGCAATCAAAGCAAATGTAAATGTTACTCTGATGGCAAGAAAGCCTTAGGATGGGATTTCTTTCTGCTTGAGCTGGATGAAATTTTTGTAGATAAGTTGAGAGACCTTTATCCAGATATTCAAAAGCAAGAGGCAGGCAGCGTGGAGGAGCGGTTCGCGCTTTGGATGAACAAGCAGCTAAAGAAGATGGTCAAGGTAGATTATCATCTGAAGTTAAGTGATGTGCCTCAGGAAAAGACCAAAGGATTCAGATTAAATCCAGAACACTTCAGAGACAAGACCAATTTGGAAGATCTGCGCTGATTGTGAGGCTTGGAAACTAATAACTACGACAAAACAATGGTGCAGGAAGGAGAGATATATCCTCGGTGAAAATATTTAACCAATTTTTTCAGTGACATGGAGGCCATGACGGACTGAACTTTACTCAACGATGGCTTTTGATGCTTGCAATTGCTACAGGTCTATTCGCCATTTCGCTGCTCTTGCTACGGATGAATATTCGGACACTCCTTATCCTTCTTGGCATTGGATTGCCTCTTGTTACGTTGTGGCTTTACATGGATGCGAAGTATTTTAGTGCGCAAAGGAACTCCGCTTCACCGCGGCAGGTATGTGCATGTCCTATCTGCAAGCACCAGTATGTGAGTATCTGTCTAGAAGAGAACTGTTCATGTTGCCTTATTACAAAAGGAGAAAAAGTGATAGGGCATTCGAGCAGTACTTTGCAGTGAGAATGAGAACAAAAAATTCCCTAGTCTCACTTTGCCCTTACGGCTCTTGTTTTATCTGGCTGTTTGTGTTGAGTTTCCTGCTGCCGTAGTCGTTGTTGGAGCGGTAGCAGAGCCGTTAGTAGAACCCTCTGCTTCTGCCGCTCCAGCTTGTTGAACGTCTCCTTCTCTTGAAGCTGGGATCTCTATGAAAGGAGTTGCACCCGCGCCGCCTGTTACAAGAGGCAAGACTCCATCCCATCTCTGGGTCTTGAGCCATTCTAAATACCGCGGGTTTTCCCTCA
>DAINRW010000045.1:0-9118 GCA_036741615.1 Nitrososphaera sp. | reverse complement strand
GGCAATTATTTTGCTTTTACTTATGCGCCTGCAGTTTGGTAAACTATCGCTGCCCAAAGTGCAGTTCCTTACATTCAGTAGCAGTGGACAGAATATTTGATGGGCGGCTGATATTTCGTTGTTCCAAATGCAATATTTGTGCAATAGTACCCACGGCAGATAGTACAGATGAAGCTTATCTAGAGTTTCTCGACCGCTGCGAGAGCGGCACAGGTGTCGCTTATGCTGATGATCTAAAACATCTGATGCAAGAAGAAAATATAATTCGGCCTTCTAGAGAAATAGATGCTCTCCTATCTGCTGCTAATGCTAGGGGCGATTCACTTCTTGAACAGACATTGCGCTCCCAGGAGGATTATATCGTTGACTTTCAGGCAATAGACGAGCCTCCACCAGAGTTTGGGTGTATGATCAACCATGCCCCAGTAGACGAAGCCATGATCAATGTCTTGAAAGCTAAAAAGATCGACTATCTTTACAAGTTTCAAGTGGATGCAATTGGGAAAATCCTTGAGGGTAAGGATGTGGTAATCACGGCACCCACTGCATCAGGTAAAACAGAGGCGTTCTGCATCCCGCTGCTGCAACGTGTGGCAGCAGAAGAATTGTCGCGTTTTGGCTCACTTCGGAGTGGCAAAGGTAAAGTATCTGCAATTTTTATTTATCCAACTAAGGCACTATCACGTGATCAATTGCCTAAAATTGAACAGCTAGCAACCCCCCTTGGTGTGAGGGTAGCAGTCCTTGACGGCGACACGTCGGAAAAGGATCGTAGAGTCATAATAGACTACCCGCCGGATATTGTTATCACTAATTTTGATGTTTTGCACTACCATATGATGCATAAGACGAAATTTTCACGTATACTCAGAACTGCCAAATTTCTGGTAGTCGATGAGGCGCATGTATACACAGGCATCTTTGGAGCAAATGTACATCATATTATTAGAAGGTTGGAGAGGCTTGCTGGGAGTACACTCCAAATTGTTGCTTCATCAGCTACGTTGCCAAATGCCTCTGAATTTTGTCAGATGCTTTTTGGCAGAAATATGCATGTAATTAGCGGCAGGGGCAGACGAGGCAGGATAAATCTTGCGATAATATTTCCTTCACTTAGATCTTATAGGTCGTTGATGCTGGACCTGCTCAGGCAGACCACAAAAAGAAAGCATAAGACTATAGTTTTTGCCAGCTCGCATCTTAGCGCCGAGTTAATGGCCTTCTACGGCGCGCGCCAGGGAATTAACATCAGAGTTCATCGTGCAGGATTATCAACTGCCCTCAGAAAAGAAATAGAACAACAGTTCAAAGGAGACCAGCTAATGGCAATATCTGCAACACCTACATTGGAGCTAGGTATTGACATTGGAAGCGTTGATGCTGTAATTTCCAATATAGTACCTATTAACAGGCTTTTTCAGCGAGTCGGGCGGGCAGCAAGGAGGGGCCAGCAAGGATACGCGTTTCTTGCACTGGGAAATGATCCAATAAGCCAGTATTACAAGACCCACCCAGCAGATTATATGGACGATAATGAATTGGCATATACAGATCCAACGAATCCATTTGTAATGGAGTACCAAGTATTAGCAATGGTCTGCGACAAGCCATTGCTGATTGCAGAATCCAAACAGATATGGGATGTAATTCAAAAACTTGTCTCAAAGGGCATTGTCAAAGTCGCTAAAGATAGATTTCTACCTGACCTCAAAGAGGCTTTGAAGGTGCTTAATGAGTATAGCATTCGAGGCATAGGGACGAGGGTCGACATCAAATTCAATAATAAGATTATAGGCGATCGCGCCTTGCCACAAGCGCTTGAAGAGCTTCACCAACACGCAGTCTATTTTCTTGGAGGTCGACGCTACAGAGTAAAAGAGCTCCATTTTGATCCAAACGATCAGCCCTACGCTGAGCTTGTATCTATTCCCTCCGACTACCCTTATTACACTAAAGCTTTGACTAACGACTGGCCCTCTATTTTAGAAATATATGAGAAAAAAGTAGTTTTTGGAGTTGAAGTTGCATACTGTGCTCTCAACATCCAAAAGAGTGTACCTGGATACGTCAATGTTGAAATTGGTCAAGAGGTAGCACAAGGAAAAAAAATGATGCTTGATAAACCCCTAGAATACGAATTCGTTACGAAGGGGTTTGTGTTTAGAGCACCTAGACCCTCAGATCTCTTACAAAGAGTAGAAGACGAACAGTACGTAGAAATGAGCGGCTTTCATGCTTCAGAGCACGTCATAATAGAGGGGAGTGCGATGATAACAGGAGGTGCATCGCAAGACTTAGGTGGCATTTCCCTTGGTTCCTCCGGATTAATAGTTGTCTATGACGGTAGCATTGGCGGTAATGGAGCCAGTAGAATATTGTATGACAGGCTAGATATTGCGTTTGGACGCTCACTCCGCATATTATCGGAGTGTGCATGTAAAAGTGAAAGTGGCTGTCCTCGGTGCACCTATTCATATCGGTGCGGTAACAATAACGAGTTTTTGCATAAGCGCGCAGCAATTGAAGTGATGAATAAGATAGTCGAAGGCGAAAAAACCAAAATAGGGGAGAAGGTCTGGGGTGATAGAGCTCTTGTCTGATAGGATAAAGTTTAAGAGTAGTTGTGAATGGCTTTAAATAAAATTGGAAGAAGCCGTCATTACTACTGCTACTACACGTGCAAAGTGGCAGAATCTTGAGCATAAGGGTGTAGCATTCCCTCCCGAATATCAGCCAAGAGGCATAACAATCACAATCAGGGGAGAAAAGCTAGTGCTCAACCGGGATCAGGAAGAGATTGTCTATGCGTGGGCGAAGAAAAAAGATACTCATTACGTTCAAGATCCTATATTTCAACAGAATTTTCTAAGCGACCTTCAAAAGTTTCTCCCTGAGAGACATCACAACATCACCATAAATGACATAGACTTTTCGATGGCTTACCAGCTTGCAGACGAAGAAAGATTGATGAAAGAGCACGAGAAAGAAAGATACAAGACCCTACCAAAAGAGCAAAAGAAAAACATCGCACAAGCAAAAAAGGCGGAGCGTGAAAAGCTCAAGACCATTTACGGCAAGGCAGTAGTAGACGGCATTGAGGTTGACGTCGCAAACTGGCTAGTTGAGCCACCAGGATTATTCATGGGCCGTGGCCAACATCCAATGAGAGGCCGATGGAAGCCACGTGTAAGGCCCCAGGACGTTACACTAAACTTGGGCGAAAACGCGCCAGTACCAGAGGGCAACTGGAAGGCGATCATTCACGATCATTCATCTACATGGCTTGCCACATGGATAGAAAACCTGACGGGTAAACGCAAGTATGTATGGCTGCACGACTCTGCAGCGCTTCGCCAAGAAAATGATAAAGCCAAGTATGATAAGGCAAAAAAACTGGCCGAGCGCGAGAGCAAAGTGCATAGAGAAGTAATCCGGAGAATGATTAAGGGAGACGGCAAGGTGGCTACTGTTGCCTACCTGATACTAAAACTTGCGATGAGAGTCGGCGACGAAAAGGATCCTGAGGAAGCTGACACCGTCGGTGCAAGTACGCTTAGAGTCGAGCATATCGCATTCCCCCAGATAAACGGTACTCAAGTTATAGAATTCAATTTTTTGGGTAAAGACAGTGTGCCATGGCAAAAAAAGCTTGAGGTAAATACTGAAGACACAAAAGCGCTTTATAAGAATCTTAAAAACTTCATGCATGGTAAAACCCCAAGCGATCAGATATTTGATGGTATCAACTCGCGTAAAGTAAACGCATTCTTACAGCAAATAATGCCCGGGCTTACAGCGAAGGTCTTCAGAACCTGTATTGCGACTAGGGTCGTGCAGACGCAGTTATCGAAAACGAAGGTGGACAAGAATTCTCCTGAAGCGCAGAAGGTCTATGCCGCCAAGAAGGCAAATCTCGAAGCTGCGGTTACATGCAATCACAAAAAAGGAATCGATCCAAAGAACCCTGCAGCTAGAAAAGCACTGGAAAAATTTGAAGAATCAATTACCAAAAAGAACGAGGCAATAGCCAAGATTAAGGCTGATATTGCAACTAGGAACTGGAAGACAGAGCTGCAAAAAGAGCGGCTAGAAGAAAAGATAGAGAGGCTACAAATGCAGGTAACGCTTCAGCAGGAGACCCGTGATTACAATCTTGGCACGTCTCTACGCAATTATATAGATCCGCGAATTATGAAGGCGTGGCTCAATTATGTCGAGCTTGATTGGACTAGAATATACACTTCAACTCTTCAGCGTAAGTTTAAGTGGGTAGAGGGCTACAAAGACAAAAACTTTAGAACGTTTTATCCCGAGATAAAGAATTAGGAAGGTCAGAAGACTTATATCGTTTCCAGTCTTCCTTTAGAGATTGGTAAACACGTTTTAATGGTATCGGCATATCAGTGGAAGCATGGGGCCGGTTTTTTAGTTCCGGCGATGCTCATTGTTATTGTCATTGTTGCCGTAATCCCAGTCTCTGCCCAGGAAGGCGACGGGCAAGGCCAGAGTTCAGCCTCGTCACTCTTTATCGCACTCTTTGCAAACGGCGATGCGCTTGTTGAACAAAACGTCGGCATTGAAAATCCTGTTGCTGAAGAAATAAGGATAAACCTCTTTGGAGACGACATCAGTGACCTTGTTGTTGTCGACTACGAGGATAATGCAGTTGAATTTAACAGAGGAGAAGCACCAAATGAAGTTATACTCAACAGACCGAATGCTTCAAACCTCAAAATAAGTTATACTACCTCGGATTTTTTGTCCAAGGACCGGCGGGAATGGATATTTAGTCTCAATTCAACAGTCAGCCTCTCAGTCAAATTACCACCCGATAGTATATTGACAGATCCAGGAGAAAACCCCTCTATAGTGCTGGTAGGCGATCAACAACTCCTAACATACAAGCCGGGCAACATACGGTTCGTTTATGTAATAGGAACTTTGGGTACTGAAGAACAAGCAAACATTGTCATCCAAGCAGCCGAAACAGCAATCTTTCAGATAAATAACAATTATCCCGGCATTGTTATGACGAGTGCAAACGATCTCCTTCAGAGAGCAATAACTGCACGTGATGACAGCAGGTTTACAGAAGCCGAAAGATTAGCAGATCAGGCTAATGATGCAGCTATTGCAACAAGCAGAGAGTATGCTACAGCTCAAGAAGCACTTGCCAATGCGGAGATGCAGATAAACAATGCTGCAGGTAGCAGAACCGTAGATGTTGGCGCGATTAGAGAGATTCTTCTGCAGGCAAACAACCAATTTACAGTTGGCAATTATACACAAGCCACAATCACTGCCCAGGACGCGGTTTTAGCGCTCGATGACAATGAGTCTTCCCAGCCTGATATGCCCATATCTTTCGTTATAGCAGCATTATTAGTTGCAGGAGTGGCAGGAGGAGGAGGAGTGATAGCGACCGTTTTATTCCTAAAGAAGAGGAGGCGCAACGCTAACGATACTACTAGCCCCTTAAAACCAGTACAACAAATACACAAGCCAAATGATATACCAAGCTCCAATACTAACAATAGCGGTAGAGGAGCTGTATTCCGGCCTGCTCACTCAACAGCACCAATCGATCTCAGGCGAGATATTGTAGAACAAGCAGAAAGGCAACAGGACATGCTAGACACACTACAAGAACCAAGCACTCCTCCAATCTCAAATAGTGCCTCAAATTCACAGATAGATAGATCTATTCTTTCACGTGTAGTTGGCAATATACTTACAGAAAAACCACACTTGCGCCCAGAAGATCAACAGGTACTAAAGTTTCTCGCTGAAAAAGAAGGTGCAGTTTTTGAAAGTGAGATCAGAATCAAGTTTCAGATACCCAAGACTACAATTTGGAGGTTGGTCAAGAGGCTTGAGCGCGAAGAGCTTGTAGAAATTCGCAAAGCGGGCGGCCAGAATCTTATAAAGCTCAGATTTGAAGACAAAAAAGCTTAGCGACGCTTAAATAAACCAGAATAGACTAGTCATATGTATGAGCGGCTCCACAATCCCTAACGATATTTCTGCACTGTTATCTTCAACTATTGAGCATTTCATAAACACTAACGTCGCCATTCTAGAAGGTGACAAATTCGCAGACCAGGCATTAAACCTCATGAAAGAGAAAGATGTTAGAAGTGTTCTAGTATCACATGTAGGAGAAGTAGTGGGCATTGTGAGCAAGACAGATATTCTCTTCAAGGTAATGTCGCAGGGAAGAAATCCAGGTAAAGTTAGGCTCAGGGAAATAATGACAAGCCCGGTGCTTGCTGTGGGTCCCCACAACACGGTTCAAGAAACCCTGTCAATCATGGATAAACATGTGGTAAGACAGGTAATCATCAGCTCCCATTCAGCTGTCCTTGGAATGGTCTCCCGAGACGACATCTTTGAGAAGATCCATATGGCAACGGTATCTACCGCCCACACTGCTATCAAAGGCACACCCGTCTGTATTATAAACCCCAAGGCGATAGTCTATATGAAAGATGTCAGCACTGCCAAGCTTACGTGTCCATACTGTGAATCTCCGTTTGACACAAAAGAAGGACTGTCGAACCACATAGACAGGTTGCACTCAGGGTCGGGCGTGCTTGAAGGCGATGTGCGCCGAATGTTTGAATGAGCGTAAATACTATTGTTTGGCCCAATTCATGTTGCCCCTAATGCAAGTACTAATAACATTGGTAACATGTAGTCGCAGTACGGACAAATAGAAGCTTAATCCTGATTCACATCATCCACGTTATTCTTTTCTTCATAACTTATATTATGCACTGTTAAAATCCAGTGGCGTTACACTTCGTGCCGGGGTAGCTCAGCTTGGTTAGAGCGTACGACTCATAATCTCATCTGGTAAGAAATCGTAAGGTCGCGGGCTCAAATCCCGCCTCCGGCACCTCTTTAAATCAATATGAATGCACTTCTGATTTATGCTCTCGAAGATATTTTTTCTTCTTGAACCGCTCATTACACTTTTCACACTTGAAAGGCTTTTCAAATTCTTCTAGAAACCGTCGTCTTCGTTCTTCTGCTGAATCCATGACAGGATTTTGATTATCAGCATTGATCATGATATAATCCATCTATACCTTTTTTGCTTATTTACTTTAAGTAAGATAATTCAGTAATAGGAGCAGGAGAAAAACAAATTTCAGCTATTGGATTGATGATATAGTCCAAGGGCTACCAACAAAGTAAGCATAAACGAAAAGAGACATACAAATAGGAATACTCAGCGCAAGACAACCTCTTTCTGATGGCTTTATGTGTGAAACACAGGAGCCGAAGGTAAATTTCGTGTAAAATGACTCCAACAAATTTAGAATACTCTATGCTTATGTGTTTTTGTGTTTAAGACACGATTATATATGATCCGTAAAACTAATCTTGTAAGTGCCGTCGTAGCTCAGCCTGGGAGAGCACTCGACCTTTTAAGGGGTGAAGCTGAAGACCGAGCTGTCGTGAGCTCAAATCTCACCGACGGCATTTTACATCTTTTTTGTAACATTTGAGACCATTGTAGAGGTATTTTCGATTATCCTTTCAGATGCCGCCAGGTGGTTTTTGGCATCGAAAATAGTCGCCAATTCCTGCTTTGACAACTTGCTGGAAATACTCCTATCCTTAGAAACCGCATCAAAAAAATGCTCACCACTTTCAAGTGCTAAAAAGGCAACTCTTTGTATATCTCTATAGGCTTCGAAGCGGGCAACCCCTTTTTTTATTAGCGCGTCTAGTATGAACTCGGCATAGATCTGGCCCTTTGTCATTTCAATATTATGCGTAATTCTTTCTTTGTTTACTTTTAGCTCTCGAATAACTACAGTCATTGCATTCAGCATTTCATCAAGTAGGATAGAAGCCATTGGAACTATGAAGCGTTCATTTGCTGAGTTTGAGAGATCCCGCTCATGCCATGATGCGATATTTTCCATCGAGACCCCCACAAATGATCGCAGCATTCTTGCAAGCGAAGATACCCGCTCGCTTTTTATAGGATTGCGCTTGATTGGCACGGCGCTACTTCCCATTTGGCCCTTTCGAAAGGGCTCGGCTACTTCACCTATCTCTGTGCGTTGCAGGTTCCTTATCTCGATGGCCATTTTTTCGAGTGTGGAGCCAATAAGTGCTATATAAAACTGCATCTCAGCAAACCTTTCTCTTGGAACGATCTGTGTTGCAGCATCGACTGAGTAAAGACTTAGGTTATGAGCAACAATCTTTTGTACATCTAGTGCCTTGTCGCCCATTAGAGAGCCGGTGCCAACTACTCCAAGCGTCTTGCACACTAGAAAGCGTTTTTCACCTTCCTTGAGGCGTTCGATGTGCCTAGCCATTTCTGCTGCCCATACGGCAAACTTTAATCCAAATGAAATGATGCTTGCATGCTGTCCATGCGTCCTGCCTACTGCTGGCACATTTCTGAACTCAGACGCTCTATATACTAAAAGCTGCGCCAGGATGGATAACTTCGATTGAATAATTGAAAAGGCCTCGCGCATCTGCATACATGTGGATGTGTCTATGACATCATTGCTTGTCAGTCCATAGTGTATCCATAGCTTGGATGTAGCTGAGACTTGCTCACTTAACGCCTCTACCATTGCTGCTGTGTCGTGCTCGCTCACGGACTCAAGTTCGCTGACTCTAGCAGTAGTGACTCTGCCAGGGAGGGATCCTTCAGTAATCTCAAGCGCTGCAGCTTCGGGAATCATGCCCAGCTCGGCTTGCGCCCGCGCAACTGTTGCCTCAAAATTAAGCTGATACTGCAGTCTCTTTTCATCAGCAAAGATATCACGCATCTCTTTGCTACCATAACGTCCAGAGTCTATTGGCAGTATTGGCATCGGTATTGAAAATACAGCGGCAAGGCGGCGGAAATAAATCTTCTTGCAAGATGCACAATACTTCGTTACAATGACCCACTAGCTTGTTATGGTAGTGTGTATATCATCACAATTTAGCATGATCGAGGTTTGTTTGCTATATGGAATCATGATGATTATTATTTAGATGCTCGAACTCAATATACAGATGACACTCATTATCTTGCCTTCGGCGGGCAAGGCTTATAATTACTTTACAAGAAATAGCAGCAACAGAATTGGATGAACTT
>DAINRW010000044.1:0-9163 GCA_036741615.1 Nitrososphaera sp. | reverse complement strand
AGAGAAGAGACTCTTGACTCATAAAATCTGTTTGATAGATATAATTTGTATATTATTTTTCACTGAGTGCAAAGCAGAAATTAATCATTTCTCTTATAGCTTAGCTTGTCACATGGGGAATTACACATATATGACTACGAGAGATGTAGCAAAGGTGAAAAATAGTAACAACGATGATATTTTTCATTTTTTCTTAGAGTATCATCAAGCTAACGAACAACGAGACGAACAAGAATGAGGAACCGCACACATATAAGAATGCGAGAAAATCCCTTGAAAAATCTAAAAGTTGGGTTGAAGTATCAATAACTGTAAGCCATGACGACTCTTTTGTTGTGTATATGCACTAAAATGCATGTCGTTCAGGCGGAGTAGAGTTCACCAGCTTCAACAGTCCCAATCTTAGCGACATTGTGCAGATTCTGGCAAGATTTAATTTATACATATTTAATCTGACATTGTAAATATTTCATCGGGACTAAGCGGAACAAGCGATAACTTTTCAAAGCATCTAGGGCAATATGCAACATTAGAGTCCTTACGTGACTCCAAAATCGAAGCAATAAGAAAGCATGACTCGCAAACTGCAAAATAATAGTGGTAGTTACTTTGGTCGCTCAAATCCTGTTCCATTGCACGTGACATAGCACACATACATCTCTTGATAATTAGGGATCCTTTGATATTCCTTGTCGATAATGATCCCATAGTATCCCATGATCTATGAGAGTCTATGTTGCTCTGAATCTTTTATGGCGATTCCCTATTTATGACTAGATAACTCATTTGCGATGAGGTTGATTGGAAACTCCGATAACTGTTCATAATCTTCCCCCCAATCCTCAATAGAGTTACGGAGCGACACCATATACCTCACTGTTATTATCCTTGATGTTTATTTTTTTAACAAAGAAGTAAAGATGGTCAGTAGAAGAAACCCTTATGCTATCGCCACCTAGCTATTGCTCTTAGAAGAAGAGTGCTTCTTACCACTGCGATAAGGATAATACCTATCAATCTATAAAGAGTAGGAGTGTGTCGGTCGGTTGGCAAATGAAGGCTCACGACAGCCCGAGGACAATTCGACAGACCACATTCATAGATTTATTGAAGAAAATCCTGGTTGTCACCTCCGCAAAATCAAAAAGGAGCTTGATCTAGCTATGGGCACAGTTCAATATCACCTTGATAAGCTGGAGAAAGCAGGTAGGATAACTTCTCAAAGGCAAGGTTTGCACAAGTACTACTTTGTAGTCGGGGCGTTTGAAGAAAATGAGAAGCAATTATTGGAAGTTCTAAGCAATGAAACTGCTCGAGAGATTCTTATGTTTATTATTGAGCAGAAGTATCCGTCACAAATAGAAATCAGCAAGCACATGAGGATCTCCCCAGCATCTGTAAGCTGGCAGATCAGACGGTTACTAGATTATGGGATCATTGACGAAATTAAGGAGAGAAAATTCAAGCGGTATAAATTACATGGAGATTCCAAACAGGTTGTTGCTTTCTTGAAGAACTATTATCCTAGTATCTGGAATAGATGGAGCAACAGATTGGCTGAGCTGTTTCTATCCTTGTCTAAAGGAGGAGAAGAAGAACAACAACCATGATAGATATTATGCTATCTACAGCGATTTGGTTTTTCCTGCTGTCGTGGCTTATACGACAGATAGAGAACGGAATTGATGATGGCAATAATAATGAGTTTAGCGAAGAGGGCAATGATGATAATGAAACATCAATTGAGGAAACCATTGAGGATGAAGCAATTGGAATTGAAGATGTGGAAGTCGAGCCTTACGAACCGATCACGCAGGCAATCAAGATAGCAATAGCCGCTTTTTCACTCCTACTGCTTGGACTCTCGATTTCTGCATATAAGAAAACTGCCCTTAAGAGGATACTTTACGCTGCAGTTGCATTTGGATTATTTGCAATACAGATGTTCTTCGACTACTTGGAAGATGCAGTTGAAGGCTTTGATACAGCATACAGTGACATTATCTTTTATGGGATTACTCTGGCTATTCTTGTCTTGTTCTTTATAGCCATTGTTAGAAAAAGGTAGTAGTACTAGAATAATAGACTAAGTGGTTGCCACGTGACACTTCCTCTTGTATGAGTAGTGAAGCTTTGTATTGACATTCAATTAGCCCCTTAGCACAAGATATCTGAATTAATATCCGATGCTAGTGATGCCAGGGGAGAAGAAAGTTAAGGTTTTCAAAAAAGTCCTTTCAAAATTGAGCGCTTTTAAGTATGAAATAAGAAGAGAATGCTAAAAAGGAAACGAGGTGACGGTACTGGCTATATCACCATGCTTACGACGTTATAGTCTGCCAATGAATCCATATTCTACCAGTTTCAAGTCTTCGTCTTGCAAGAGACCTATCCCTGGTGCATAATACTTCAACTCTTCCACTCCTGGTTCAAGTGGATTAGACTCTGTTACAACTAGCACATCATCAAAGCTGCCCGCAGGAACTACTAGCTCACCATCTGTCTCTATTATCTCTGCTCTATCTACAGCGATATTAGGTGCTATCTCTTGGTAGTATTTTGCGCCTAGTAGTACTGTACCAGGCATGATTAAGCCCGCCTGATTGTCACCCTCACCCGCAAGCCATGCGCCTCCGTGACTCACTATAGCGCCATTCTCATAGTCGTCAACCTCTTCTCCAAAGTAAAACACGCTGTTTGTCTCATCACAAATGGCAAAGAAGTTTCTCGATATTTCTACTAGCTCACCATTCTCTGTTTCTCTTTCCTCAACTACTCTAGTTTCTGTGCCATTTACTTCTCTGGTTTCGTTTAGGACAGTGATTGTCAACTCAGCTCCTGCATCACTTTCATTTGCTACCAACACTTGACGGTAGTTAGGCTCGAGTATGAAGTATGGGTTACTTCCTGTGGCGCTGAATGTGCAGTCTTCGGTTCTAAATGATGATGTATATTCAATTTCTTCCTCTTCTTCCGATTCTGAGTCATCTTCTGTTTCGAGAATGTCCTCACCAGGTTCATCTTGATCTTCCGCATCTTCTGCAATGCCTGAGCTTTCATCTATTTGATTTGTCGAATCACTTGCAGTATCTTCGGTATCTTCCATCTGGGCAAATACTTCGGAGGTAGTAACAGCCGTTAAGGTTACAGCTACAAGAAGTATTGCAATTGCCGCCGCAAACGCCGTCGCATATCTCGTATTCATTACTGTCGATGTATAGACATATTTATTATATCATCTGATACAACCAACTAACCAGAATAAGAACCTCTACGCATCAAAACAAATGATCATTTAGCCACTTGTACGAGATAGCGAATCCATAATCGTCCAGGAGGAAAGATCTTCTAGCGTGTATCTTTTTTGGAATACATCAAACTTGGAAACAATGCAATTGTAAAGATCCATCCTCATCGCATCTCATTTTGCTTGGATATTATCTGACGTCTGGAAGATACCCTGGTTGAGAGAATACTCCACATTGCTGAGGTCGTGGGTTCAAATCATCCCACCCGGTCCATTTCTTTCTGTTGTACAACTACTACATTGAATTAAGCTCATTTTGATTAGTTGTTGGACAAAACTACTAGCAATGTCATTGCTGTCGTAAGTCGCGTAAAGATAGAGAGAAGGACTTTCAGGAAGAAGCACTTTTTGCTAGTGGCACCGTTAACAGCAGGCTCCGTTGTCACTTATTGGATGATCACTGCCCTCTCTCAATTTAGTTGGAGTTTTTCTTTATTTCTTGATAGCCTTGTTTCACTTGGCGAGATGTAATACATTTTTCAACAGTGTGCTCGTGTCCCTCATCAATCGTGGTGATCCTTTCTCCACAAAGAATACAGTATGCGGCATCACAGGTCCTACATTGCATAAACTGACTATTTGTCCCCATGGGAAGCAAATCATGTTCATGTATCTCTATTCCCATGACTGATCAACGTAGTATCTTTGATAAAAAATCTGCTAACAGCTGTGGTATAAAGTAAAACATCGGTTTATAGAAGTATGGGTAAATGATTATTTTACAAATATGAATTTTTCATATACCACTCAGAAAGGCATCATATGCTATGGTAGTGTCCTAACTATCTGATGTAAGGCACCAATCGTAATCATCCTTGAGTACAAATCAATCCTAGCAATGTTAGTTTAGAGGGGTAAATCGAAGCGTTATCTATCACAGAAAGAATAGAGGATGAGGAATCGTTACCTTATCAATAATTTCAAGTTGACGAACCTCATTGGCATTGCTGAGGTCGTGGGTTCAAATCCCACATAATTAGAAAAAAGAAAAAGAAGCTAGTGGTGGTTTATGCGTTTGTAGAGTTCGTGTTTGTAGAGGTAGCTGCACGAGAATTCGATTCAGAACCAACTGAACTTGATTGACGTCCATCTCCCTGTTGGCGCACGTCGATATCCTCTGCTGGAGTTATGTCAGTAACACATACAGCTTCTAGTCCTGTTTCTTTATCAAATACTGGGTCTAGTCTGAATGATACGACGTTGGACACATCTTCTCCCAATGTCATTGACAGTTCTTCTCCAGTTATGCTGTGCCATCCTTCAAATTCATCGGTTGGTACATCACTTATCTCCGCATTGTTATCGTCAACTTCTACCTCTCCCGGAGATTGCCAGGTAATGTCTACTACTCCTGGATTCTCTTTGCATTGCTCAACATCGCCAAGTGTCACAAAATGGTTATGCCAGGTTGGATCTAAAATGTAGTTTTGCTCTTCGCTGTCTAGTACTCCTGCATGTGTTGTAGAAACTAGGATAGCATCTCCATCATTTGTAAGAATTCCGTAACCAAATGCTCCTTCAGTTCCATCGGTTGGAATCTCTCCTTCAGTGGTTAACTCCGCTTCGAGTTCGTCATCGTCTACATTAACTTCAGCACTTTCTATAACCAGGAAGCTTTCTATTGTAGTTGCAAGAACAGGCGCAGTAATTATTGTTCCAATAAATCCAGCTACTACCAGCAGTCCCAGTGTTATTTTATCGTTCATGTCACTGTCTCAATGATTTTTATTACTTATACGAAATGGGAATTGCCGCTCTGTGCTCTGGCTCTGCTTAATGGTAATAGAAGAATCGAAATAAAGAGGCATTTATTAAATAATTATTATCTTTTCCTACGAAGGGTGTTTTGTTCTTCTCTATTTACTACAGGATATACAATAATTTCGATCTTTAATTCGTGCTATTCATCTTTGACGGACTTTTTTGATTGTCTTCCGTGTCTTGCTGATGTTGTGTGCTACAACACTGTGATAAAAAATTGCCTTCATTATGTTTTTGCTTAAACTTTCGTCTGATAGTGCATTCTGTATGATAGTTTAGAAAAAAGGAGCGGGTGGGATTTGAACAATCTTGTTTCTATCCCGAGTTGAAAGGATTAGATTGTGAATTGTGAGTGCTGGCTGAGGCCGTGGGTTCAAATCATCCCGCCCTGTCCACTGTCCACGTAATACTGCTGGAACGGAGCCCTGAAACCCCTGTTTCATCATCCCCCTAATCTATCGTGGATTGTCTATAGGGACTATAGAAATGATGATTGCGTCTGAACGCAAAAACAACAGGGGAAAAATCCAGATAATGGGCGACGTGCTAGCCCTCGGCACTTCTGGAATAAGAAAGACCCACATAATGTACAAGGCAAACCTCAGTTATGAGCAGGTACATCTCTATCTTGAAGAGCTAATCGGAAAGAGGCTAATTTCACAGGATGTAACTCCCGATGGAATAGTATATCGGACAACTGAAAATGGTAGGGAATTCCTGGAATACTACACACACTTGATGGAGTTACTTGAAGAACAAGAGGTGGAAACGGAATCAAGTTCACCTTACATTACTAGCAGGAGTTGGATACGTTAGTGGCGAAGAATCGATGTCGTTAAAAAGCCGATTCGAAATGACAAAGGAATACTAAGCAGGATGCTATCAATTTGCCAAGCCTACGTAAAGGGGAGCGCCAAGTCCAACATGATTCTTCTCGTGAGCGAGCGTCACAAACTAGTCATATAATATCGAGTCTTCAATGAGCCTTTTTGTCCAGAACTCTAGGTGCTGTTGTCGTGGTTCTTCAAATCCAGATATTGTGAGGGCTGTCGTATTTAGTGCCCCTAAATTAACTTATAATATATGAAGTAGAAGGAAAAAGAATAGGAGGAGGAGGACTGAACAAAAATGGCAACAAAATTTTATTCCTACTGGGTTCTTGTATCTCAAGACCGCGAGATAAATAACGCAAGTACTCAAGACCTAGCAAATCAATTGCAAACAGTTTTAGGAACACATAGATTATTATCACTTACTAGTTCGGCAACAAATGGCGTCGTTGTTACGACTATAGCTTATGAGGTGCCAGACGAGTAATATGAAAATAGAACCACCTCTATCTTATACTACTATTGCGGCGCTGAATTCATATCAAGTTCGTAACCTTCAACAGCAAGCAGGCCTTCAGATAGCTAGACTATTAATGGCCATAGCCTAAATTGTGAGTCATGTGCTGACTTCTGAAAAATTAAGGCACTAAGTATGATTTTTGAGCGTGTTTAAGGCAACTGCATATGGATGGAATTAGTACAAAGAAAAGAAATAGACAAGAAGAAAGATAACATAAAAGCTCCTGATAAGCTGAGGTCGTGGGTTCAAATCATCCCACCCGGTCCACTTTTTAATATTGTACAATTACGGTATTAATTTGAGATTGTTTTAGGATGTTGTAGGACAAATTCAGCAGCATTGCAAATAGAGCTTCATTTCACATTACTAGGTGACCTGAGTATCCGTCAAACTTAACAGGAAGCATTACCAGATATCTATATCGCAGCTTTTTACTTCATCTATTTTTTGAGTTCAACTACCACTGAACTGGCATCTTCGTTTCTAATATTTTCTACAGCATGTGAGATGCCATCAAGCCATACTGCCTGACCACGTTGGACGTCGGTTTCCTCGGATTTACCATTTGGGAAGGTAAACCTGAGCCGTTGGTCATTTAAGCAAATGGCTACACTTTTAGGATGAGAATGCATCTCCACTTTTGCGCCCTGTTTGATTCGGACTTCCAAGACTCGTACCTCATCATTTTCTAGCACAACCTTATAGCTGTCTGATGCCACTTTAACAGCATCATCATGATGTGTCATGGGCTTTCCTGAATCTAGGTAAAACTTAAGCATTGCTGAGGTCGTGGGTTCAAATCCCACACAATCTACTTTTATAGGTATAGTAGAATACGGTATTGGATTAGGCTTCTGAGCTAGCTCTGTTAGAGACCTCAAAGAATCGGCACAGTATGTGTTACCTCCCCGACAAAATCAAAAGAATATTCCCCACGCTTCAGAACGTGAAAGTTCTTCATTTGTTTTAGATTTCTGCTTGAGATACCTAGCTAAATCTGTGGATGTAATAATTCCTACAACATCTTTGCCATAAGTATCCTCAACTATTAGATGCCTTAGCTTCTTGGTAGCCATAATTTTAGCTGCTTCTTCAATTGGTGCTTTCCTTTTTACCGTGACTGTTGGAAATGACATCAAATTCATTGCACTTATGCCACCAGGCGGCAATTCATTAGCAATGACCTTCATCATATCGCGCTCTGTAAGGATACCAATAATTTCCCCATCATCATCTGTTATAGCAACTGAGCTAATATTTTCCGCAAACATCTTTTTTGCAATATCCAAAACGCTTTTCTTAAAGTTCATAGTCACCGTTGTTGTGGTCATATAATCCTCGACCAGGTTATTATCGTCAATTGTGTTATTCTTGTCGCCCACTCATTCTAAACAGGTTTTGCGAATTGATAAACATTCACGGAATAGTCTGAATTGCATGTACTCCTATCACTCAAATGGCGAAGCGCATGCACCTCTTGTTTAGTAGAATGCTACATTAGGTCGTGGGTTCAAATCATCCCACCAGGTCCACTTTTTCCTGTTGTACAAATACAGTATTGTTCTGAGATTGATTTTAACAAGTGTAGGACAAATTCAGTGGCAATACACTGTGGTACCTCCAGCAACATTTTTCCCACGTACACTAAGACATAATTATACTAGTAATTGTGTTATTGTACATCTGTAGAGTGTAATAGTATAACCATCAACCGTTCTTACTGTAATTAGTTATGCCTTGCAAAAAATTCCATTACTTTTGAGGTAAACATGTTGGTGAACTTGACATTGTCATGGCTTACATTAGGGATGACAATCTGCTCTGTACTATTCGGCATATTATCAGAAAGTATATCTGATATTCTATGAAAGAACTTAGGACTGAGTTCTCCCTTTACTAAAAGTGTAGGAATTGTTGTTACCTGTTTAACATCTTCAACGCTAAAAGATTTGGGCTGCGCATATTCCAACTCTCCCTCGAGACTTTTTGCGTTATCCATTAGGAGTTGCTTATCTTTCTCAGAAAGTTGTTCAAAAAAGTTATCTATATCCATGATTCTATCTATGAAAATTTGTGCTGCTTTGCCAAATTCTCCCCTTTTGAATGCATCCTCAGTTGGACTTTGAACATGAGTTCTGTATCTCTTAAGCAATTCAACGTCATCTTTCAGAGAACTCCCTGCAAGGAATGGAAAGATTGGAGGTTCATTAAGCACCATCGTTTTGGCTAATTCTGGATTCTTTGATGCACAGTACAATGTAACAAAGGCGCCATATGAAGCACCTACCAAATGAGTTGGTGCAAGGTTTAATTTTCTTATTAGTTCAGCCAAATCTTTAGCGTTAGCTTCAATGGTATTATCTTGAGCAACATTGCCAATCCATTTGTTTGGATAAGCAAACCTTCTACTGTAGGAGATGGCACGATATTTTTTTGAAAAGGAATCAATCTGAAATTGCCAACATCGATAATCATCTAGTGAGCCATGAACAAAGATAATAACTGGCTGCTCAACGTCTTCTCCTTGCTCTACATAATGCAACTGTCGTCCATTTATTTCGATGTTCTTGAGGTTATTTGGCGTTGACAATGCTATATCTATTCCTCTAATATAGGAACAACAACAATCATGGCAGTATAAAAGGAAATGCGCTTCAAAGTGTGTCTGGAATATATTAACCAAAAGGCATTGCTGAGGTCGTGGGTCACAAGAGGTTGTCAGTCGACACAGATATCTGGCACTGC